>NZ_CAWNZT010000363.1:0-3914 GCF_963878965.1 Aeromonas sp. HMWF015
GAGCCTTTATTGGCGCTTGGCTAGGTGCATCATGGCTTCCAATACGGCGCCGCCGATGGCGCGTGCCTTGTCCGATACTGTGGTGGCATCGGCCCGCTCGCCGCGCGGATCGATATCGCCAATCTTGAAGCCAACCGGCACGTCGATGCCATCGCTGAGCAACCCCCGCACCATGCCCGAGAGCGGCGCGATAATGGGGGCGTCCCCCACATGGGCAATCACATCCCCCTCCTGCACCAGATCGCCGAGCTTGATCAGGCTCTTCATCACGCCGGGGGCGGGGGCGCGTACCACCCGGCGGGCGGAGTGCCCCTCGATCACCCCGGGAATGCCGGTGTTGGGCTGGGCGGGGCCCTGATAGATGACTCGTCCCAGATGGTGGCCGCGGTTGGTCTCGATCACCGCATCGCAGTCGCGCCCGGCCTCAAAGCCCGGGCCAAGGGCCACCGTAATGGGGGCCATCTCCTTGTGGGTGCCGAGGTTCTGCTTGGCGAGGATGGCATCCACCAGATAGCGCGGTTTGAGTTCGGCGAGGGTGGCGCAGTCGGGGTCAACCAGCAGCGGAAGGACGCCCCGATCCAGCTGCTCGAACGCCTGTTCGACGTTCTCGACCCGCTTGGCGCGCACCCCCTCGACGCGGGTTTCGCCGTCAAACATCCCTTGGGCGAAGGCGACGGTGCGACGGATCACCGTGGGTTTGTCGAGATCCAGCATCACCACCTTGAAGCCCGCATTGTGCAGCCGCAGCGCCACCCCGGTGGCGATATCGCCGGAGCCGCGCATCACCACCAGTTGATCCCGCTTGAGGCGCACATCGTCCTGCATCAGCCCTCCCGATTTGCCGTTTTTCACCTGCAACAGCTCGGCGAGGATGCTGATGGCGATCTCCTCGGGGGTTTCGGCACCTATGTTGTAGCCGATGGGGGCGTGCAGCTGCTGCAGCTGGGTCTGGCTGATCCCTTGCTGGCGCAGGGCCTGGGTGAAGGTCTGCACCTTACGCTTGCTGGCGAGCAGCCCCAGATAGGCGAGGGGACGGCTGATCAGTCGATCCAGCGCCTCCTTGTCCTGATGGTTGGTGGCGATGATGACGAAGTTGGCGGGCTCGATGGCCAGCGCCTCGATCACCGCGCTGATGGTATCGGCTTGCTTGAGATGGGTACCGGCGGGGAAGTGTTCAGGGTTGAGGCTCCCTTCAAAACAGTCGCCCACATGGATATCAAAGCCGAGCGGCGCCGCAGCATGGGCCAGCGCCCGGTTGACGTGACCGGCGCCGATCAGTACCAGACGGGGGCGCAGGCCGTAGACATCGATATAGACCGACATGGCTCCGCCGCAATCTGACCCCACCGCATGCTCGCCGTTGCGGGCCATCCGGCCGTGGAAGATGCGCGGCTTGCGCTCACCAATGGCCGCCACCGCCTCTTCGATCACCAGCCGCTCTATCATGCCGCCGCCTATGGTGCCGAGGATCTGGCCATCGGCCATCACCAGCATCTGGGCTTGATGGCGGGGAGTGGAGCCACGGCTCTCGATGATCTGGGCAATGGCAAAAGGAGTGTTGGCCTGTTCCAGTCGGGCTGCGTGTGAAAAAAGATTCATAAGGTACCTCTTCTTATCCTTAAACCATCATGGGCGAGGCGGCTGAGCCTCATCCTGAGCGAAGTAGCCGAGTGCGTGGCGAATGGGCTGTGACTCGCGTACCGCCCCCTGCCAGATGGCGTGGAGCTCGGGATGGCGGGCCAGCAGCTTTATCAAGTGTGGTTGCCATGACGCCTCATTTTGATAATCGCCATTGATAAACCAGATCCGGCGCGCCCTGGCCGGGGTGCCCTTGAACACCCCCTGAGGGTGGGAGAGCAGCTTGTGAAACAGTGCCCAGTCGAGCGGGTCACCGGCCTCTATCCCGCACAGGGCCTGGAATTCGGCCCAGCGGTGGATCTGCTGCGGGTCGGCCTTGGCCCCCACCATGGCGCCGCCCGTCAGGGCGATCACCCAATCACTGCTCTGGGGAATGCAAGGTTCGTGCAAAGCGGGCACTTTCAATAACTTGTGATGGGCGCCATCCGCTTCGACCAGGATGAGATCGAAGCGCTGCTGCCCCTTGATGAGATCAATCTGCTGGGGTGTGGGGCCCGCCACCTTGCCGCTGGTCTGATCGATATGGCTGAACAGGGCGACCAGGGTCGGTTCATCGGGCAGTTGCTGACAGCGGGTCAGCTGGCGGACGGGATCCGTTTCCAGGATCAATTCCCGATAGTGTGACGGGGCAGGCAGAAACATCCGGGTGGTGGTGGTAATTAGCACCCTCTTACCCTGTTTATAAAAATATTCTGCCAGCCAGAACAGGGTGCTGGTTTTGCCACCGGCGCCGCAAAGGCTAATTAAGCTGGTATGGCTATCAATATTTTTGGTGAGCGGGTTTAATAGCGAATCTATATCTGGAAATGCGACAGCAACAGCGTGTGGTAGCGACATAATGACGACCAAAATAAATATCGAAGGGAGTGGAAAACAACGTTGCCAGGAACAAGTGCAGTGTGACTGTATAATAACGGCGGCGGGTTTATCTTCCCGAATGGGTACCTGGAAAATGATGCTACCTTATTGCCAGGGGACAATGCTTGATGTAAGTCTCAAAAATGCCCTGGCCTTTTGTCCGCGAGTTATTCTGGTGGTGGGCCATCGTGGCGAGGAGCTTCAAGAACGCTACCTTGAGCGGCCGGATATTGTTGTCGTCCACAACCCCGACTATCGGCAGGGGCTGGGCAGCTCCATCCGCTCTGCCCTGGCCGCCAGTGACGCAGATTACCTCTTTATCAGCCACGGGGATCTCCCCTGTATCCCGCGCGAGGTCTATCAACAGCTATGGCTGGCGCGTGGCCATGAGGCGCTCTTTCCCACCTGGCAGGGGGAGGCGGGCCATCCGGTATTGCTGCCCAAATCCCTTGCCCGCGAGCTGGCAGCGGCCCCGGTGCAGCCGTCGGTACGGCGCTGGTTGCTGCAACGCCCCCATCGCACCATACCGGTCGAGAGTCCTGCCATCCTCTTTGATATCGATACCCCCGAGCGCTATCAGGCGCTGATCCGCGGCGAGCTGGAGCTGCGTTCTGCCGACGAGCTTACGACCTGGCAAGGCTGAGTCGTATCGTTGGGGCCAAGCCCCTCTGCGTGTAATGGCAGCCAGAGGGAGGATAACGTCGAGTAATCTCGCAGCCTTTGGATAAACCGAAATAGCGACGACTGCCTTTTATATGGCAGTGACTTTTAAGTAAGCCCCGGCCATATTGGCCGGGGCTTACTTGCGATAATGCTGGATGATTTTCACCCTATCAAAGTGATATTTATCGCTGCCGATTTGATACTTCTCTTTTTTCTCTGGCATTGCCTTGAATAAAATTTCAAGTGAGTGATAACCACTCTCATCAATCATAATGGCGACATGCCAAACAGCCTTCATTAATTCGAGCTATCTCACGCTTTTACCCTAAAAAATAGTTTTGCCGATGGAGTGGCCTGATAGTTGCTCCTCTCCTTGCCAAGGGGTAATGCCCGTGCGGGATACCCCATTTATTCATGCTGCCAATGGGCAGAACAGCTGCAAGGAGATAGCCATGGGCGATATTATGCGACCCGTTCCCTTCAAGAACCTGCTGACCCGTATTTTTGCGGAATATAAAGCGAGTCAGACTATTTTCGGTATTCCCGCCGCACAATTTTATCGCAAGCAGGACGAGCGCAAGATCAAGGTATTCGGTGAAACCTGCGAGACCCCCATTGGCCCGGCAGCTGGCCCTCATACCCAGCTGGCCCAGAACATCGTCACCTCCTGGCTGACCGGCGGACGCTTTATCGAGCTCAAGACGGTGCAGATCCTGGACCGTCTCGAACTGGAAAAGCCCTGCATCGATGCTGAA
>NZ_CAWNZT010000364.1:0-10913 GCF_963878965.1 Aeromonas sp. HMWF015
GCCGTGTCAATGTTCAGCCTGACAATCCCCTGCATCAGTGCCCAGGATATCGCCTGATTTTTGCTGCTTGCCCCCAGCTTCTCCGCGATCCGCTCAAGATGGAAAGTGACGGTTCTGGGCTTGATCCCCAGGATCTGGGCAATATCGCTCACTTGCTTGCCTTCGGCGGCCCATTGGCACACCTCCAGCTCCCGTAGTGTCAGATCTTCCTGAGGAAGCTGCACGGCAAGACAAACACGGGTCACCGCCTCGAAGACATGCACCGCCAGCCAGCTTAAAAAGGGAATAGTCGTCAGCCACTGATGTTCGGTTCGTGACGTACGAGTGATCAATGACAGCAAGCCAACATGGCCATTCGCCCCGTGCCAGGGAATCGTGATCCCGTCGCGCAGCCCCATCTCTTGTGCCTGCAGCATCACTTCCAACCCAGCGATGTCCTGCTGATCGCAACACTCGGTGATCAGATTGGCCCAGAGGATGGGGGTGCTCTGCTTCATTCCTTTGCGCACAACGGGATCTACCGCAAAGAAACGCTGTTTGTCATAGGCCTGCACCCACTCGGCAGGACAGCCGTTGAAAATCCTCACATCAGGACGTTGAATCGAACTGGGAAAGATGAATCCCAGCCGGAAGTGGTCAAATCCCATCTGCTGGCTCAGAGTTCGCAACAGAGTCACTATGGTCTGCTCGTCAGGGGCCTCATTGAAGCGGGTAATCAGCTCAAGTGCATCGGCGGTGTCGAGAAAATAGTTCGATGTCGAAGTCAAAGGCGAGTCGCACCCATTGTAAAGAATTACTAAATATCATTAACAATGAATCAAATAGCATAATATCTCGCCAACACAAAGAAAAGGCGAAGCCAACGAATAACATGGCGTGAGCGGGTCACCTCACGCCTGGCTACATGTATAAAAAATCCCCGCCTGTCAGGGCGGGGATCCGATGCGGGCAACAGCCCTCGATCACTGCGTGTATTGTCTTTTTAGAATACGTATTTGACCCGTGCACTCAGGTTGCGGCCCGGTTCGGTCATCATGCTGTTATCGGAGCCCTCGGCACGACCGGCGATGCGCTCGTAGCTGGTGTACTCCTTGTCAAACAGGTTGAAGACCCCGACGTTGAGCTGCAGGTCGGTCATCGGGTTGAACTGGGCGTACATATCAACCACACCCCAACCGGCGCTCTTCACGTAATCGTTGCCTTTGCTGTCTTTACGGACTTTGTCCATGTTGTCAGCAAAGCGCAGCGCGGTGTTGAAGTTCCACTGGGACTGTTCCAGACGCACACCGACGGAGCCATTCAGCGGGCTCAGGCTGTTGATGTAGTTGCCATCCCCATCCTTGCCTTCGATGTAGGCGAGGTTGCCCCAGACATTGACGATGTCGTTGAGCCAGTAATCCGCCTTGGCTTCGACCCCTTTGGTGGTCGCCTTGCTCAGGTTCTGGTACTGGTAGACGGCGGTGCGCCCCTCTTTGCCCACTTCCACCATCTCGATGAAGTCTTCAAACTTGTTGTAGAAGCTGGCTACTTCATAGCTGAAGCCGTTGCTGCTGCCACGCACGCCAAGATCGATGCCGTCGCTGCTCTCCGGATTGAGGTTCGGGTTGGGCTCGATGCGATAGCCGTACGCCTGATGGTTCAGGGTGGAGAAGGCGCTGTCATACATGGGGGCCTTGAAACCGTGGCTGTACTGGGCGAACAGGTTGGCCGCCTCGTGGGCCTTGAACACCAGACCCAGCTTGGGTGACAACTCCCCTTCGGAGAACTTGTGCAGCTTGTCGCCTGTGTAGGCCGGATCGTTGTCCGGGGTCATCCGGTAGTAGTCATAACGGGCACCCGGGGTCAGCACCCAGCGCTCGCCAAACTTGATCTCGTCAAAGGCCCACAGGGCGCTGCGCTCGCTGATGGTAGCCGGGAAACTCAGCTCGTTGTAGCCGACAAAATCACCGGGAGTCGTCGGCCCCTTGTAACGGGTACGTTCGTTGTCGGTGTGCTCGTATTCAGCCCCCCAGGCTAGGCGGTGGTTGGCGACCGCCTTGTGGAACTGCAGCTGGGCGCCGATGTTCTTCTGATCGAACACGTTGTGATCCAGCGAGTTTTTGGTCACATAGGGGTTGCCGGGGCTGACCGGATACTTGGATGAGGCGTACTGATCCAGCGTCTGCTTGGTGCGGGCGAAGTAAACCTTGCTATCCATCCGATCGGCCCAACCTTGATTCAGCGCGATGCCGTGATCCAGCACCACAGAGAGGTTGTCGGTCTGCTTGTCGGTGATGGGCTGATCAAAGACACGGGCAGTACCGGTACCGACCTTGTTGAGCTTGACCGCATCCGGCTCCTCGCCATCGGTCAGGTAGTCAACGGTCAGCTTGAGGAACTGCTCATCGGAGAGGTTCCACTTGCTCTTGAGCAGCAGGGCGTGGGTACCGATATCGAAGTCGTTCTTGGTGGAATCGAAATTCTGGGTCACACCGCCATCGCGCCAGGTGTAGCGCAGCAGGTTCTCCACTTCACCAGTGCGCAAGGCGCCGGTAAAGCCCGCCATCTTCTGGTGGCTGCTGGAGGCGTAACCGCTGGTCACGTCCAGATAACTATCCTTGCCCTTGAGGAAATCGCTGGCATCCTTGGTGGTGATGGCAATCACGCCACCCAGCGCATCGGAGCCGTAGGCGGCAGAAGCGGGCCCCTTGGCCACTTCCACCTGCTTGATCATGTCGGTATCAAAGTAGCTCTGACCAACCCCGCCCTTGCTGTAGGCATCGTTCTGGCGCACACCGTCGCGCACCACCTTGACCCGGTTTTCACCCATGCCGCGGATGATAAAGGTCTGCGCATCCCCCTGACCGCCCAGAACGGTCACACCGGGTTCGTAGCGGAACAGGTCGGCGACGTTGGTGACGACCTGCTCTTCAATCTGCTTGGCAGTGATCACCGAGATGGGGCCGGAGACATCTTCCAGTTTTTGCTCCATCCGTGAGCCGCTGACGACCACGACTTCATCCGCCTTCTGGGTGGCAGCAAAGACCTGGGAGGAGAGACCGGCTGCCACGGCGAGGGCAACCAGAGAGAGTGCGTTATGATGGGTCACAGCGAATCCTTATTGAGAACTATTATCAAACAGACCGCATATTACCCAGCTCCCGACAAAGATCAACAAGAAACGAAATCATTCTCATTTGTTTTGAACCAAATTGGTTTTACACTGTCGCCCTGTGTTGCCCTTATTCTCTATTAGCCCCCGAGATGCACCGGCATCCGGGCATATCAGCCGTGAGATCCCATGATTAGACGACTTCCCCTGCTCGCCCTACCGCTGCTACTGGCAGCCTGTGCCACCCCCACCCAGCCAACCGTGTCATCACAGTTGCAGACGCTCTATGACTACCGGCTAAGTAGCGAAGGAGATGCAGACCTGACGCTGGAGCAGACGATCGCGCGCATTGCCGACGCCGACATCATTCTGGTGGGGGAGCTGCACAGCCATCCCGCCGTGCATCTGTTGCAATCGCGCCTGCTAAGCGGGCTCTACACCGCAGGTCAGCAGCACGGGCGGCCATTGGCCCTCTCCATGGAGCAGTTCAGCCGCGCCGATCAGAAGACGCTGGATGCCTATCTGGCGAATCAGATTGGTGAAGCGGCCTTGATCCGCGAAGGCAACGCCTGGCCCAACTATCCGAGCGACTACCGCCCGCTGGTAGAGTTTGCCAAGGCTCACCAGATGCCGGTGATCGCCGCCAACGCCCCCAAACCGCTGGTGAGCTGTGTCGGTCAGGAGGGGGCTGAGTGGCTCGACAAACTGCCAGCCGCACGTCGCAGCCAGCTGGCCCGCCAGCTGACACTGGGGGATGATCCCTATCGCCAGAAATTTATGGCCTCCATGCACCACGGCGATGCCGATAGCAACGCCCGCCGCTTCGCCGCCCAGACCAGTTGGGATGACACCATGGCCGAGAGCATGGTGGATTATCTCGCCAAGCACCCGGGCCAGCAGATCATGCATATCGCCGGCAATTTCCACGTCGAGGGGGGGCTTGGGCTCGCCAGTCGCATCGCCAGCCGCAATCCGGCCCTCAAGGTAGCGCTGGTCGTGCCTCGTACAGATGAGACCTCTGTTGCAGATCGCGCAGCCGATGTGCAGGTAACCATCATGCCGCTGCCTAAGCGCTGGCAAAACAGTGGCGAGATGAAGCAAGATATGGGCGCGCTGCATCAATCCCGCAGTCGTGACTGCAGCCAGTGGCTGCAACCCTAATCTTCCAGGAAACGGCGGGTAAAATATGGATGTGTTACTGATCATCGATGTGCAGCAAGGCTTGTTCAACGAGCCCCGTTACCGCCAGGAGCAGGTGCTGGCCAATATCAATCGGGCTGCGGCCCATGTCAGGCAGCAACAGGGACGGGTCATCTATATCCAGCATGACTCGCCCCCCGGTACCGAACTGGAACCGGGCACCCCGGGTTGGCAGTTGCATGCAGCACTGCAACCGGCCAAGGGAGAGAGCCGGGTGCGCAAAACGGCCTGTGACAGCTTTCTCGACACCGAGCTCGCCTTCCTGCTGGCCGAGCAGCCGGTCGATCGACTCATTCTCTGTGGCTGCGCCACCGATTTTTGCGTCGATACCACGGTGCGCAGTGCCGCCTCCCATGGGTACGAGGTGCTGGTATTAAGCGATGGTCACACCACCGCTGATCGCCCCCATCTGAGCGCAGCCCAGATCACCGAGCACCATCACTGGATGTGGCGCCACCTCAGCCTGCCGGAGGGGCGCAGTGTGACCCTGCTCACCACCGACGAGCTGCTGGCAGTAACACCCGCCCTGCAGCCGTGCTAATCTGCGAGCCTCGCCTCGTTTCTCACTGGAGTCTGTCGTGCGCCTGTTGTCTGCCACCCTGTTGTTGATCGTTCCCCTGCTGTCGGCCTGCTCCAGCTTGCCCGGACAGAAGTATGACGGGCCGGAACCTCTGTTTCTGACCCACATCAACGAGGAGGGGAGTAAACGCTTCACCTTTGAAGCCGCGCCCAACGACACCTTGCCACGCGGCCTCTCGGCGGCCCAGAGCCAGCGGCTGCTGGAACAGCGGGAGGCGTTACAGGAGAATCTGCTGACCGAGACCCTGGCGACCAAGCAGTATTGCCGCCAGGGCTACATCGTACTGAGCCAGACCTCCTGGAAGGTGCGGGGCGAGTGCAACGAAACGGCCACCGACGCCGATCGTCGCGCTTTTCCCAACAAGGCCAGCTGGCAGGATTGAACTGGCGGATGAGATAACACAATAAAAACGGGCAGCCAATTGGCTGCCCGTTTTGTTATGACGGCTGTCGTAGTTGGCAGGGATTATCAGACCGGCGCATCGGCCGGGCTGGTGAGCTCGGCACCGTTGTCGATGCGCTTGTGCCCTTCCACCAGATGGACGAAATCCACCAGCTCGTCACCGGAAACCGCGAACGCCTGTCCGAAGCCCTTGACGAACAGCCCCTGTTCCGGCTTGAGGCGGAACAGTTTGAAATCCTTGAGGTTGGAGAGACCCTTGATGATCTCGCCAAAACGACCTTCCAGCGCTGTGACCGCCTTGCTCCAGCGGGCGTCGTCACGGGCCACCACTTCAGCCACCGCATCGAAGGTCAAGCGCTTGCGGGCAAACAGCTCGCGGGCACCGCTCTCATCCTCGATCAGCATCAGGGATACTCGCGGCACCTGTTGCAGGTTACGGGCGTGGCGAGCGATCTCGGAGATCAGCACATAGTAGCCATCTTCCTGCAGCACAAACGGGGCATAGCTGGCGTTGGGATTGCCTTCACCATCGACGGTGGCGAGCTGCAGGGTACGGCAGCTGTCGCGAAACTCGCGGATCTCCGGTTGCAGGCGGTTCTGCAGACGCTCCTGACGTTCACTCATGCTTTGACTTCCTCTTGAGAGTTGTGGCGCAGCGCCATAAAACGGGTGACCTGATCGGCCAGCAGCTGGCGTTTCTCGTCGCGACCCAGATAGACCTTGAAAATGCAGCGGCCGGAGTGACCGAAGAACTGGAAGGAGTGCCCCTCCTTGCCCATGAACAGCTTGCTGACCAGCGCAATCCCCGCCACGTTGTCGAGCTTGAGGTGACCATGCAGCTCACCGTCGCGGCCCATCAGGTTGTAGTAACCGCGTGCGTCCTTGCCTTTCGGGAAGGGGGCTTTTACCTCGAAGATGGATCCTTCTGATTCGACGATGGTGGTCACCGGGCCCCAGTCGGCCAAATCTTCCAGCAGACCTTGTGCGCGATCGGCGGGTAGCAGGGTCACCAGCTCGGCGGGCAGATGGCGAACCACCTCCCATTCGCTGATGGCAAGCTGGGCCGCCAGAGTGGACGGATGAGCGCCGGGATCCTGCTCCAGCAGCGCGTGAATGCGTTGTGCAATGCTCATGTTTTCTCCCTCTGCGGGACCATATTGTCCCGCTGTTTATCATGGCGGCTACTCTAATAAAGCACCGAAACCAATGCAATTGATAATTGCTATCATTATCAGTGCATTTTTTCCAAAGCCTTGATATTCTCGGCGGCACACCCGTTTCATTCACCCCTTCGGAGGTTAGCATGGGCCGTCGTCTTGCCCTCGCCATCACCCTGCTCTGCAGTTCACTCTCTCCCTTCTCTGCCGTTGCCGCCGACGGACAGAAAGAGCGTATCGTCAGTATCGGCCCGGCCACCACAGAACTCATTCTGGCCCTTGGCGGTGAATCGAGCCTGATCGCCACCGATGTCAGCAGCCCCTTGCCAAAAGGGTTGCCCAGGGTGGGCTATCACCGGGCGCTGGCCGCCGAAGGGATCCTGAGCCTCTCCCCCACCCGACTGGTGGGCAGCGACGAGATGGGCCCGGCCCCGACCCTGGATCAGCTGCGCCGTGCCGGGGTCAAGGTGGAGGTGCTGGATACCGCGCCGACCCTCGCCAACCTCAATCAGCGTATCGACACCCTCTCCAGCCTGCTGGGCGATAAAGCCGCAGGCGATCGCCTGAAGGCTGAGATCCAGGCCCAGACCGCTCAGCTGGCGGCGCAAGCCAAACAGAACAAACCGCTCAAGGTCGCCTTCCTGCTGCTGCACAAGGGGCAACCCACCAGCATCGCCGGGGGGGACACCACCGCCAGCGCGCTGATTTCGCTGGCAGGCGGCATCAATCCGGTCGCCGAGTTGCGCAACTACAAGCCGGTATCCGCAGAATCCCTCATCGAGATGCAGCCCGATCTGGTGCTGGTCAGCGGTCGTGACTGGCAGCAGTATGCCGACCCGGTCAAGGTGCTGGCCGAAGTGCCCGCCCTGGCCGCAACCCCGGCTGGCAAGCGTAACGCCATTCACGCCATCGACGGCCACGCCCTGCAAGGGGGCCTGAGCCTCAACTCCCTGCAACAGGCGAACCAGATCGCCCAGTGGATCAAGCAGGGGTCATGATGCGGTTACCCCTCTCCTGGCTGCTGGCCTTTACCACGGCCGCACTGGCACTGTTGCTGCTCGGTTCGCTGGCAACCGGCCCCATGACCCTCACCCTGGGCGAGAGTCTGCGGGCGCTGTTTGCCGGGCA
The DNA here is from genome assembly GCF_963878965.1 of Aeromonas sp. HMWF015. Lineage (NCBI taxonomy): Bacteria > Pseudomonadati > Pseudomonadota > Gammaproteobacteria > Aeromonadales > Aeromonadaceae > Aeromonas > Aeromonas sp. HMWF015. The sequence continues at coordinate 7,559 of NZ_CAWNZT010000364.1, forward strand.
GGAGAGCGGGATTGAGTCGCACAAACTGCTGATCGTGCAGGAAATTCGCCTGCCGCGTACCCTGCTCTGCATCGCAGTGGGGGGGATTCTCGGGCTCTGTGGCGCCGTGATGCAGGGGCTGTTTCGCAACCCTCTGGCTGACCCCGGCATCATAGGTGTCTCCGGCGGTGCGGCGCTCGGTGCGGCGCTCGCCATCGTGCTGCTGGCCCCCCTCGGCCAGCAGCTGCAAGCCACCATCGGGGTTGGTCTGCTGCCGCTGCTCGCCTTTCTCGGCGGCGCGCTCACCACCACCCTGGTCTATCTGCTCGGCACCCGTGAGGGGGGCACCTCGGTTACTGTCATGCTGTTGGCCGGGGCCGCCATCACGGCGCTCTCCGGTGCGGTGATCGGCCTGCTCACCTATCTGGCAGACGATCAGATGCTGCGCAACCTGAGCCTGTGGCAGATGGGAACGCTGGCAGCGGGCAAACCGGCCGATGTGGCGCTGGCCCTGCTCACCCTGGCGGCCCTGCTGTGGCTCTTTATGCGCGATGCCAATCCCCTCAACGCCCTGCTACTGGGTGAAGGGGAGGCCCGTCATCTTGGGGTCAATGTGCAATCCCTCAAACGCCGCCTGATCCTGCTCACCGCGGCGGGCGTCGGGGTGGCGGTGGCGGTATCGGGGATGATCGGCTTCGTCGGGCTGGTGGTGCCCCATCTGGTGCGCCTGCTGGCAGGCCCCAACCACATCAGGTTGCTGCCGCTCTCGGCCCTGCTTGGCGCCGCCCTGCTGCTGGCGGCCGACATGCTGGCACGCACCCTGCTGGCCCCGGCCGAGCTGCCGGTGGGCATCATCACCGCCCTGCTCGGCGCCCCCTTCTTCATCTGGCTGCTGGTAAAAGGCCGCCGCGCCCTGTGATACGGACTGTTATGCAACCTCTCTCATCCTCACTCTCATCCTCACTCTCCTCCCCCCTGTTGGCTTGCTCCCGACTCAGCCTGCGCCGTGGCCAGCGCCAGATCCTGGATGGGCTCGATCTTAGTCTCGAGAGCGGCACCCTCACCGCGCTGCTCGGCCCCAACGGGGCGGGCAAGAGCTCGCTGATCAAGTGCCTGACCGGCGAGCTGGAATATGAGGGTTCCATCACCCTGTTTGGCGCGGATCGCCAGCAGTGGGACAGCGGCCAGCTTGCCCACCGGCTCGGGGTATTGCCGCAAAGCTCCTCCCTCAACTTCCCCTTTCTCTGCGAGGAAGTCGTCGCCATGGGGCGCTTGCCCCACAGTGAACCGGCGGCGCGGCGTGACGAGATTGTGGCGGCGGCCATGACCCATGCCGGGGTCGAGCATCTGGCCAAGCGGCTCTATCCCGGGCTCTCTGGCGGCGAGCGGCAGCGGGTGCAGTTTGCCCGGGTGCTGGCGCAGATTTGGCAGGCCCCCTCCCCGACCGGTCAGGCCGAGCAACCCCGATTGCTGCTGCTCGATGAGCCCACCTCGGCGCTGGATCTGAAATACCAGCACCAGCTGCTCACCATGGCGCGTGCCCTCGCCAGCCGCAATACTGCAGTGCTGGTGGTGCTGCACGACCTCAATCTGGCGGCGCGCTATGCCGATCGGCTGGTGATGCTGGAGCGGGGCAAACTGATGGCCGATGGCACGCCTGCCGAAGTGCTGACCCCCGAGCTGATTGCCCGTCTCTATGACTATCCGGCACAGGTGATCCATCACCCCGAGAGCGGCCTGCCGATGGTGGTGTGACAAACTCAGAGTGCGGTAACGGCAGGAAGTGCGCCATTCATCCCGGAAACTGCAGCGTATAAACCGGTTTTTCACACCCCATATCGCCCTGCTAACATTCATCATCGCCAGATATGTGGTGTGAATATCCTCACACTTTACTCAGGCAAAATCCCCGCAGCATCGCCCTCTACTTATAATGGCGCCGCCTCACAGAAGGCATAACTCATTGATGCTACGGAACAATTACAATGAAAAATATCAACAAGACCCTACTGGCTGCCGCCATCTCCCTCGGGATGCTGGCTGGCTGCAACAGCGACAACGACTCAAAGGCAGCTGATCCCATGGTTCGTTTTGCCACCTTCAACCTCTCTTTTGACCGCACTGCCGCCGGTATGCTGACCGGTGAGCTGGCGCTGACCCGCACCGAGCAGGATGCCCTGCTGGCCCGCCTCGCCGAAGGGAGCCTGAGCGGCGCCACGGAAACCAAAGCCAAGAACGTGCAGCAGATCCGCAACGTGGCGGAGATCATCCAGCGCACCCGTCCGGATGTGTTCCTGCTCAACGAGTTCGACAACGACGGCAAAGGCGAGAGCACCGCCGATCTGAAAGCCTTCAACGACAACTATCTGGCTCACGCCCAGCACGCAGAGGTGACGGCCATCAGCTATCCGGTGATGCAGAACTTCGCCACCAACACTGGCCTGATGAGCGGTTATGACCTCAATCTGGATGGCAAGGTCAACAGCGGCCCCGACGATGCCTGGGGCTTTGGCAACTACCACGGCCAGTACGCCTTTGCGGTGATGTCCAAATACCCCATCGACACCAAGCAGATCCGCACCTTCCAGCACTTCAAGTGGAAGGATATGCCGGGCGAGCAGAACCCCATCATCGATGACTGCAACAATCCCAAGGTCAAGATCCCGGCCAGCCGCCAGTGTGGCGATGCATGGTATTCAGACGCAGCCTGGCAGCAGTACCCGCTCTCCTCCAAGAACCACGCCGATGTGCCGGTACGGATCAAGACAGAGAAGGGGGAAGAGGTGATCCACTTCCTGATCTCCCATCCGACCCCACCGATTTTTGCCAACGCGGCGCGTCACACCGTCAAGCACAACCATGCCGAGATCGCCTTCTGGAATGACTACGTCAAGGGTCTCAACTACATGACCGATGACCAAGGCACCAAGGGTGGACTGGCCAAAAACGCCAAGTTCGTTATCGCCGGGGATCTCAACGCCGATCCGCTCACCGGTGACGGCGACCTGACCGCCATTCAGGATATCCTTAACAATCCGCTGATGAATCAAGCCATCACCAATGGCACCCTGATCCCGGTCAGCGAAGGGGGCCCGGAGTGTGTCAGCAAGGGGACCGACTGCAAACGCAACCTCAATCGCCCCAACCCGGAACGCATCACCAACTCCAGCGTGCTGCAGCTGGATCACGTCATCCCCTCCGCCAACCTCAACGCGGTCAAGAGCGGCGTCTTCTGGCCTGCCAGCTTCGAGGCCGGTTATCACCTGGTCTATGATGCGAAACTCGGCATCGCCAAGGGTGTCAGTTCGGATCACCGCATGGTCTGGGTCGATCTCAAACTCGATTGAGCCACCCACTGATAACCAATTCGGGGGCC
>NZ_CAWNZT010000364.1:10923-16417 GCF_963878965.1 Aeromonas sp. HMWF015
TTTTTGTTGCCGCAATATCGCCACGTCTGCCGCTGGCTCAAGCACCATGCTGAGTAACCAGACAGTTATCGCCCGTCACGGCGTCAGACGATTCGGCAAATCGTGCGCTACGCCACCATTCCGATAACCCTGCCTTGCAAGGGGGTATGGGGTTTGCTAATACTCCGCGTCCATTAAATGACCAACCATTACCGGGGCAACGAGCCGTGGCGTTTGAACAATTCACTCTGGTGATCTCGCTGTTCCAGCAGCTCTGCGTCTATCTGGTGATCGCCTGGCTGCTCTCCAAGACGCCGCTGTTCATGCCGCTGACTCAGGTGACCCTGAGTTGGCCCCACAAGATCCTCTGCTACCTCATCTTCTCCGGCTTCTGCGTGATGGGTACCTACTTTGGCCTGAGGGTCGAGGACTCCATCGCCAATACCCGCGCCATCGGCGCCGTGCTGGGGGGCATAGTCGGCGGCCCGGCCGTGGGACTGCTGGTGGGGCTCACCGGCGGCATCCATCGCTATTCGCTGGGGGGCTTCACCGCGCTGGCCTGCACCTTCTCCACTATCGCAGAGGGGCTGCTCGGCGGGCTGGTGCACCGCCACTTCGTCGCCCGCCACCGGCTCGATCTGCTGTTCAGCCCCTGGGTAGTGGGGTCGGTAGCGCTGGTCGCCGAGCTGATGCAGATGGGGATCATATTGCTGGTGGCCCGCCCTCTCGATGACGCCATCCACCTTATCGAGAACATCATCGCCCCCATGCTGGTGGCCAATACCCTGGGGGCCGCCATGTTCATGCGGATGATCCTCGATCACCGCGCCATGCTGGAGAAGTACTCGGTCGCCTTCTCTGCCCGCGCCCTCAAGATCGCCGAGCGGGCGATGCGGGTACTGGACAAGGGTTTCACCCAGGATGCATGCCAGCAGATGGCGCGCATTCTCTACGAGGAGACCGGGGTCGGTGCGGTGGCCATCACCGATCGGGAGAAGCTGCTCGCCTTTATCGGCATCGGCGAGGATCACCACCTGCCGGGCACCGCCATCAACTCCCGGCACACCTTCAAGGCGATCCAGCATAACGAGGTGGTCTATGCCAACGGCAACCTTATCCCCTACAGCTGCACCATCCACCCCGGCTGCAAGCTCGGCTCCTCGCTGGTCATTCCGCTGCGGGGGGAGAGGGCTCCGTGGTAGGCACCATCAAGCTCTACGAACCCAAGCGCAAGTTCTTCTCCTCCATCAACCGCACCCTGGGAGAGGGGATCGCCCGGCTGCTCTCCGGCCAGATCCTGGCGGGCAAATATAACGAGCAGAAGCGGCTGCTGGCCCAGTCGGAGATAAAGCTGTTGCAGGCGCAGATCAATCCGCACTTTCTGTTCAACGCCCTCAACACCCTGTCGGCGGTGATCCGGCGCGATCCCGAAAGCGCCCGCACCCTGGTGCACAACCTCTCCACCTTCTTTCGCAAGAACCTCAAGCGCCAAGGGGATGAGGTGACCCTGGCCGACGAGCTGGAGCATGTGAACGCCTACCTGCACATCGAGCAGGCCCGTTTCGCCGAACACCTGAGTGTGCAGATCCATATTCCCGAATCGCTGCTGGAGTACCGGCTGCCCACCTTCTCCCTGCAACCCATAGTCGAGAACGCGGTCAAGCACGGCATCTCCCAGATGTTCGAACCCGGCCTGCTGACCCTGACCGCCCGGGTTGAGGCCCAGCGGGTGGTGCTGGAGGTGTGCGACAACGCCGGGCTCTATCAGACGAAACAGGAGGGGAGCGGCCTTGGCATGCACATAGTGGATCGGCGCATCAAGGCCCGTTACGGCGCCGAGTACGGCGTCGCCATCGACTGCGTCCCCCATCAATCAACCCGGGTGAGGATCACCCTTCCCCTGCAGGAGAGCCCATGCTGACCGCCCTGATCGTTGACGATGAACCCCTCGCCCGCGAGGAGCTGCGCCTGCTGCTGGAGCAGGCGGGCAATATCCGCCTGCTGGGGGAGTGCGCCCACGCCATGGAGGCGCTGCCCGCCATCCATCGCCTCAAACCCGACCTGCTGTTTCTCGACATCCAGATGCCGCGCATCAACGGGCTGGAGCTGGTGAGCATGCTGGACCCGGACTTGCGCCCCCACATCGTCTTCATCACCGCCTACGACGAGTTTGCCCTGCGCGCGTTCGAGGAAAACGCCCTCGACTACCTGCTCAAACCGGTCACTGCAGAGCGAATGAACCGGGCGCTGGAGCGCATCAACCGGCTGCTTTCGCCAAAAGGTGAACTGGCGGGCCAACCGCTGCCGGATCCTTCCCGTATCGCCCAACCCCTGCGCAGCATCCCCTGCACCGGCCACAACCGCATTCTGCTGCTGCCCCTTGGCGAGGTGGAGTTCATCCACAGCGATCTCACCGGCAACCGGGTGATCAGCGGCCAGCAGCAGGGCACTACCGAGCTGACCCTGCGCACCTTGGAGGAGAAGACCGGCTTCGTGCGCTGTCACCGCCAGTACCTGCTCAACCCGGGCCAGATCCGCGAAATCCTGCTGCTGGAAGGCGGGCTGGCGGAGGTGGTGACTCAGGGCGGTCACAAGGTACCGGTGAGTCGCCGCTACCTCAAACCCCTCAAGGAGCTGCTCGATATTCCCTGATAGGGCGGGACACCTCACCCCGCTCCCGCCCTGCCAACGACCACTCACCCGTTTACCACAGCCGTCGGCACTCCCGCCAAACCACTCGGGGTCGCTTTTCTGCCACTCGCGGGCAGAACCCGGCCACTGACCTTTTCTTCGCTCCCCTTTCCCCACCGCATGAGTAGAGTGCAGCCTGAGCCCGGCCAGACTGGCCACAGGAAAAGGAAACTCCCCCATGCAACACGCAATTACTTTTGTCATTGCGGCCCTCTGCATCCTCGCCATTGCATATCGCCTCTACGGCGTGTTCTTTGTGCGCAAGGTGCTGCTGGCTGACGACAAGCAAGTCACCCCCTCCCACCAATTGGAAGATGGCAAAAACTACGTGCCGACCAACAAGTGGGTCAACTTCGGTCAGCACTTTGCCGCCATCGCCGCCGCCGGCCCGCTGGTCGGCCCGGTACTGGCTGCCCAGTACGGCTACCTGCCCAGCTTTCTCTGGCTGCTGATCGGCTGCGTCATCGGCGGCGCGGTGCACGACACCGTGGTGCTGTTCGCCTCCATGAAACATCAGGGCAAGTCGCTCTCCGAGGTGGCGAAGGCCGAGCTTGGCCCCATCGCCGGCTGGTGCACGGGGCTCGCGATGCTGTTCATCATCACCATCACCATGGCGGGTCTCTCCATGGTGGTGGTACACGCGCTGGAGCGTAACGCCTGGGGTGTGTTCGCGGTGTTCATGACCATCCCCATCTCCATGGTGGTGGGGATCTGGCACAAGCTGACCGGCAACCTGCAAGCCGCCTCCTGGGTCGGGTTTGCCGCCGTGCTGGCCTGCGTCTTCTTCGGCCCCTACGTGCAGGAGAGCGCCTTCGGTGCCTGGCTGACCCTGCGTGCCGAGACCATCAGTCTGGCGCTGCCCATCTACGCCTTCTTCGCCACCGCGTTGCCGGTCTGGCTGCTGCTCACCCCGCGCGGCTACATCTCCAGCTTTATGAAGATCGGTGTATTCGGCGCGCTGGTGATCGGCGTGATCTGCATCAACCCCGAGATCCAGTTCCCCGCCATGACCCAGTTTGTCCACGGCGGCGGCCCGGTACTGGGTGGTCCGGTCTGGCCCTTTATCTCCATCACCATCGCCTGTGGCGCCATCTCCGGCTTCCACGCTTTCATCGGCTCCGGCACCACCCCGAAACTGGTGGACAAGTGGAACGACATTCTGCCGGTCGCCTTCGGTGCCATGCTGGCCGAGTGCGTAGTGGGCGTGATGGCGCTGATCGCCGCCACCGCCCTGCACCCGGCTGACTACTTCGCCATCAACGCCACCCCGGAGGCCTTCGCCAAGCTGGGGATGCAGGTGGTGGATCTGCCCTTCCTCTCCCAGGAGATCGGCATGGATCTGAACGGTCGCACCGGCGGCGCAGTCACCCTGGCGGTGGGCATGTCCTACATCTTCACCAAGGTGCCCTGGTTCAGTAACCTCGCCTCCTACTTCTTCCAGTTCGTGGTGATGTTTGAAGCGGTGTTCATCCTGACCGCCGTCGACTCCGGCACCCGGGTCTCCCGCTACCTCATTCAGGACTTCTTCGGCGAGTTCTACCCGCCCCTCAAACGCATCGACTGGATGCCGGGCGCCATCGGCGCCAGCGTGCTCGCCTGCGTGATGTGGGGGTATCTGCTGATGTCCGGCGACATCGGCTCTGTGTGGGCGCTGTTCGGGGTCTCGAACCAGCTGATGGCCTCGGTGGGCCTCATCATAGGTGCCACCATCATCCTGCGACTGGCCAGCAAGCGCCGCTACATGCTGACCTGCCTCATTCCGCTGGCCTACCTGTTCGTCACCGTCAACTACGCCGGTTACTGGATGATGAGCAACGTCTACTTCAACGCCGCGGCCAAGGGTTACAACCCGATGAACGGCATCATCTCACTCATCATGCTGGTGCTGGGGATGCTGATCCTGCTCTCCGCCCTGCGCAAGTGGAGCGAGCTGTGGAAGCTGCGCCAGCAGCCCTCCTACAAGGTGGTGGAAGCGACCGCCTCCTGATGGGCGAGTTGCTTTAGCCCTGATATGACCCCGCTGCGGCGGGGTCTTTTTATTGGTGCTGGCTGGCGAGTTGACCACTGCTCATTAATCCACCGCTTGGCATTGAGTTATCCATCCATAGCCGTTGAATGGACCTCCCGATCACAGAACCGCCTCGCCAATGGTGGTAGCATGCCTCCTCTTGCCATCCGGCCGCACGGCGGATCCGGTGGCCCTTCCTCCTCCGCTTTCAATTTTGAGGACGTATTGATGGAACTGCTTCTGCTTAGCAATGGTAAAGCCAACGAATTTCCGGGTCTGCTCGGCTGGGCCCGTGACCGGGTGCAGAGCCTGCTGGCCCGCAAACCGGTCAAGCGCATTCTGCTGATCCCCTACGCGGTGATCCGCAGCGACTGGGATGCCCGCGCCAACGATCTCACCGAGAGCCTCGGGATCGAGACCATCAGCATTCACCACTTCGATGATCCGGTCGATGCCATCAATCAGGCCGACGCCATCTTTATCAGCGGTGGCAACACCTGGCGCCTGAATCAGCTGCTGCATGAAAATGGCCTGATCGTGCCGATCCAGCGTGCCGTACGCGAACGTGGCGTTCCCTATGTGGGCTGGAGCGCCGGTTGCAACGTGGCGACCCCGAGCATCCGCACCACCAACGACATGCCGGTCTGCAACGCCGCCGTACTGCCAGCGCTCGGCCTGTTCCCGCTGCAGATCAACCCGCACTATCTGGATGCCAGCATCAGCGGACACATGGGCGAAACCCGCGACGAGCGTCTGGCCGAATTCTGCGCCATCAACCAGAGCGAATACGTGGTGGCCCTGCGCGAAGCGAGCCTG
>NZ_CAWNZT010000364.1:16427-22146 GCF_963878965.1 Aeromonas sp. HMWF015
ATCTTCAAACATGGTCAGGAGCCGCAAGCCTTTATGGACGCCGCCCCGCTGGCCGAGCTGACCCCCTTCAAGGTCGGCTGAGTCACGCAGAGCGCCGTGCCACTGGCAAGCGGATAGCTCGCGAACCGCAAAAACGAAAGAGGGATGGCTCAATGCCATCCCTCTTTTTTATCGTCATCTTTCAGCTGGTTACAGCCTGATTACTCCCCCTGCAGGGTTACCAGCACCTTGCGGGCGCCGCCATCGACGCGATGCTCACCGAGCCAGATCCCCTGCCAGGTGCCGAGCGCCAGCTGACCATCGCGGATCGGCAGCAACAAGCTCACCCCGAGCAGGGACGATTTGATGTGGGCGGGCATGTCATCCGGCCCCTCGTAGGTGTGGCGATAGTAGGGGGCATCTTCCGGCGCCAACCGGTGCAGATGAGCCTCCATATCGCTGCGCACGCTCGGATCACAGTTTTCGTTGAGGGTGAGCGAGACGGAAGTGTGTTGCAGCAGCAGGTGGGCCATGCCGACTCGGTAATCCGCCAGCATCGGCAGCTTGGCCACCAGCTCGTCCGTCACCAGATGAAAGCCCCGCGAACGGGGCTTCAAAGTCAGCAGGCACTGCTGCCACATCAGACGTACTCCATAAAGACGCGGGAGGTGAGCTTGGTGATGAGCTCGTAGGGAATGGTACCAATCTCATCGGCCACCCGCTCCACCGGCAGCCCCTCGCCCCACAGTACTGCCTCGTCGCCGGGCTTGTCGGTCGCGCCCGGGCCCAGATCGACGGTGCTCATATCCATGGAGACACGCCCCACCAGCGGCACGATGCGGCCGTTGACCAGCACGGAAGTGCCATTGGGCGCCATGCGCGGATAGCCATCACCGTAGCCGATGGCGATCACCCCGAGCCGGGTATCGCGATCCGACACCCAGTTGGCGCCGTAGCCCACCGGCTCGCCCGCCTTGTGATCCCGCACCGCAATCAGCTGGGTTTTCAAGGTCATCACCGGCTGCAGGTCATAATCGGCCGCCACCGTGTTGGGGAACGGGGAGACGCCATAGAGGATGACACCGGGGCGAACCCAGTCGCAGTGGGAGTCCGGCCAGGCCAGAATACCCGCCGAGTTGGCCATGGCCCGCTCGCCCGCCAGCGGTGCGGTCAACTGGCTGAACAAATCGATCTGCTCGCGGGTGGTAGGCTGCTCCAGCTCATCGGAGCGGCTGAAGTGGGTCATGATGTTGAACGGCTGCACCACGTTCTTGCACTTGCCGAGGCGCTCGATAAAGGCGGGCATCTCGTCGGCACGTACCCCGAGGCGATGCATGCCGGTGTCGAGCTTGAGCCAGGCCACCACGGGGGCTGGCAGCTCGACCTGCTCCAGCGCTTCGAGCTGCTCCCAGGTGTGAACCGCCGTTTGCAGGTTGTTGGCCGCCAGCACCGGCAGATCGTCGGCGGAGAAGAAGCCCTCCAGCAGCACGATGGGCTTGACCACGGCGCAGGAGCGCAGCATCAGCGCCTCTTCGATACGGGCCACCGCATAGGCATCCGCATCCACCAGGGTGCGGGCGACCGGCAGCAATCCGTGGCCATAGGCGTTGGCCTTGACCACAGCGATGATCTTGCAAGTGGGAGCGTGGCGCTTGACCACGGCGAGGTTGTGGCGCAAGGCCGCAGTGTTGATTTGGGCAGTAGCCGCTTTCATGGTTTTCCCTTACGAGGGCACAAATGGTCTCCCCCTCATCGGGCAGAAGACCGCCACTCACTTATCGTCGTCGAAGGCCGGACCGGCATAATTGTCGAACCGGGAAAACAGGCTCTGGCTGGCTGCCTCTCAATAAATGGCAAGCGGGTCAGAGCGGTGGTGGCAATCCTGACCACAGGATTGCCATGATTGTTACTTATCAATAATCGTCATCAAACGCCGGACCGGCGTAGTTGTCGAACCGGGAGAACTGACCCTGGAAGGTGAGGCGCACCCGGCCGATAGGGCCGTTACGCTGCTTGCCGATAATGATCTCGGCAATCCCCTTGTCCGGGCTATCATCGTGATAAACCTCATCACGATAGATAAACATGATCAAATCCGCATCCTGCTCGATGGAACCCGATTCACGAAGGTCCGAGTTGACCGGGCGCTTGTCGGCCCGCTGTTCCAGGCTTCGGTTCAACTGGGAGAGCGCCACCACCGGGCACTGCAGCTCTTTCGCCAAGGCCTTGAGGGAGCGGGAGATCTCGCCGATCTCCAGGGTCCGGTTATCGGAGAGCGCCGGCACCCGCATCAGCTGCAGGTAGTCCACCATGATCATGGATAGGCCGCCATGCTCGCGCGCCACCCGACGGGCACGGGAGCGCACATCGGTCGGGGTGAGGCCGGAGGCGTCATCGATATACATCTTGCCCTTCTCCAGCAGCAATCCCATGGTGGAAGAGAGGCGCGCCCAATCCTCGTCATCGAGCTGACCGGTACGCACCTTGGTCTGGTCGATACGACCGACCGAGGCGAGCATACGCATGATGATCTGCTCGGAGGGCATCTCCAGCGAGAAGATAAGCACCGGCTTGTCGGCGGTGAGGGCCGCATGCTCGCACAGGTTCATGGCAAAGGTGGTCTTGCCCATTGAGGGACGGGCCGCCACGATGATCAAGTCCGATCGCTGCAAACCGGCGGTCATCTTGTCGAGATCGTTGTAACCGCTCGATACCCCGGTCACCCCGTTGTGGGGGGTCTTGAACAACTCTTCAATCTTGTCGACGGTCTGCTCGAGGATCAGCTTCAGGGGCTGGGGCCCCTCGTTGGCGCTGGTGCGCTGCTCGGCAATCTTGAATACCTTGCTCTCGGCAAGATCCAGCAGATCGCCTGAGGTACGGCCTTGCGGCTCGTAGCCCGCTTCGACTATCTCGTTGGCGACCGAGATCATCTCCCGTACGACCGCCCGCTCGCGCACGATTTCGGCGTAGGCGTTGATGTTGGCGGCACTCGGGGTGTTCTTGGCGATCTCCACCAGATAGGCGAAGCCACCCGCCTCTTCCAGCTGTTCGGAGCGCTCCAGCTCCTCCTGCAGGGTGATGAGGTCGATGGGGTTGCCCGCGTTGGAGAGGCGGGTCATGGCCTGGAAGATCAACCGGTGCGGACGGCTGTAGAAATCCTGATCGATCACCCGTTCGGCAACCCGATCCCAGGCATCATTATCCAGCATCAGGCCGCCCAGTACGGACTGTTCGGCCTCAAAAGAGTGGGGAGGAACTTTCAGCTGTTGTGTCTTGGCGTCTTTTTTCGCCGTCACTTGCTCTGCCATACACATAAAAACCGCAGCGGGAAGGGGACGGGAATTTTACAAAAGAAAGCCAACTACGGCGAGCCCTATCTGGCGGCTCATACCACCATAAAGGGCCAAACCAGAGTCTGCTCTACCTTGACCATTTTGATTTTGCTTCGCATTTTGCGCTCCTTGCGACTCAATCTTCTGCTTTTCATCCGGTTTACTCCTCTTGTTTGACGCCGCATCGCGGCAACCTCGTTCATGAATAATTCATGCCAGAGGTGATATTGATGAATACAAGCTGCGACACAATTAGGGACAGGCAGCCTGCCATGCGCCTTGCTGAGCTTGCCAAAGCGGAGCATGCCCCACCCACAGACGAGAGTGAAAAGAGTCAAAATGAAAAAGATGCTGACCCTGTTTGCCGTGATCCTGGCCATTGGCCTGGGGGCACCTCACGCCGAAGCCAAGAAATTTGGCGGCGGCAAATCCTTTGGTAAAAGTTACAAAACTGCGCCGGCCCAGCCTGCGGCCAAACCGGTCGACAACAAGAATCCGACACTGAATGCCCAGACTCCGCCGAAAAAGAGCGGCATGATGGGTGGCCTGCTGGGCGGCCTGCTGGCTGGCGGCCTGTTTGCCTACCTGCTGGGCAGCGGTGCCTTTGAAGGTCTGCAAGGAATGGACTTCCTGCTGATCGCCCTGCTGGCGCTGGGTGCCGTCTTCCTGATCCGTACCCTGCGCAAAGGCAAGGTCGCGACGCCACAGCCACAACAGGCGGCCTATGCGGGCTATCAGCCACCGCAATCCGCGGCCCCGCAGCAGTTTGAGCAGAGCAACAGCGCACCGCAAGCCACCGGCTTTGCCGACAGCGACGTGCCGTTCCGCCTGCCGCCAGGCTTTGACATGAACAGCTTCCTGGCCGGTGCCCGTGATCACTATCGCACCCTGCAAGAGGCATGGAACAAGAACGATCTGGAAAAGGTGCGCGAGTACGTCAGCCCCGAGCTGTTTGAGCAGCTCAAAGCCGAGCGCGCCGAACTGACTGGCGACCAGCATACCGAAGTGATGTATGTGGATACCCAGCTGGTACGCGCCGACTACGGCAGCGACTGGGCTCAGGTGAGCGTGCGCTTCAGCGGCCGCTACATGGACCGTCAGGAGCAGGTCGAAGAAGACATCAAAGAGGTGTGGCACCTCGAGCGCGATCTGGCCAAGAACAATGCCCCCTGGCATATCGTCGGCATCGAGCAGCTGTAAGGCTTCGCGCCTATCAGTTAGTCACTAGGCAATAGCCAGTCAGTTAAGCCTGACTGGCTATTTTTTTATGGGGCACAACGAGACCAAATAGAGACTGACGCTGGCTCGTTATAGCTGTGGGGGCATGAAGTAACTTGGTCATATTGTGCTGATGATGATGACACCGATTTGATGACTCGTTTGCAGATGACGTTTGCGCTCCGCACAAAAGCCCCATTGCGGCACCGAGAGGGAATAATGTTGAGCATTAACCAAAAATAAGCAGCCCTGTTAGCTTGGGAAAAGCCGCGAGCCTATTTGACAGACATAAAAAAATCCGAAGCCAGAACAACCGGCTTCGGATTTCATCATCCAAGGAGGAGCAATTAATGAGCATTAATTGCTCGGTATGACTCCTACGGCAAATTTTTTATCATCGGCGTGGCCGTGATCAGTGGTGATGGCCCTTGCCACCACAACCGCCGCCACCGCAGCAGCCGCCGTGACCATGGTCGTCACCGTGATCGTGGCCATGATCGTGACCGTGGCCAGCACCGCCGCAGCAACCGCCCTGGCCGTGATCCTCATCGTGGTCGTGACCATGACCGCCACAGCAGCCGCCGTGATCGTGGTCATGACCGTGATCGTGACCGCAACCACCGGCACCGTGAACGTGGCCGTGGGCCAGCTCTTCGGCAGTGGCAGCGCGCACGTCCTTGATCTCGACCTTGAAGCCCAGGGTTACGCCTGCCAGCGGATGGTTGCCATCCACTTTGACGAACTCTTCGGACACTTCAACCACGGTCACCGGACGGTGACCATCGTCGGTTTCAGCCACAAAAGTATCCCCTTCGGAGACTTCCATGCCGTCGAACAGCTCGCCCGGTACTTCTTGTACCAGTGTCTCGTCATATTCGCCGTAGGCCTGGCTCGGTGCCAGAGTCACTTCGAAGGCTTCACCTACCGCGCGACCTTCCAGCTCGGCTTCCAGGCCTGAGACCAGGTAACGGGTGCCGTGCAGATAGACCAGCGGCTCTTTGCCGACAGTGCTGTCGATGACTTCACCGTGCTCGTCGGTGACTGTGTATTCCAGCGTAACCACGCTCAGAGGAGCTACTTTCATGTCAGGATCCTGCGGATAGAAAAAAACGGGCTCAGAATACCCTAAAAAGCGGGCCGCGCATATGCCGTGCGGCGCCACTGAGTGACGAAAAAAACGGCAACAGCGT
>NZ_CAWNZT010000364.1:22156-27972 GCF_963878965.1 Aeromonas sp. HMWF015
CGCCGTTCCCTTATCAGGGGCGAAACACCCCAATCACCTCTTCCGCCTCGCGAGTCTGCTTGTCGACCTCGGCGGGTGTTTGTACCTGGGTATCGCCACAGGCGACGCAGGTCACCTTCTCGACTCCATGCTCCAGATACAGCATCATGTTGTCCAATTTGCCGCACGCCGGGCAGACAGCACCGGCAATGAAGCGTTTTTTACGTCTGGTTTCCATATTTGTTACCTCCAGGCAGCATCATATCAGGGTTTTTACATGCATCACGCCATCGAGTATCACCATTTTTCCTGCCAGGGCCTGCACGCTGGCAACCGCAAACGAACTCCGGTCGGGCAGCTGTTGCGGATCACCCGGGGCGCCGCGCTGCTGAGACTGGGCCAACATGAGCTGTTGCTGCCGGCAGGAAGCAGCTTCTGGCTATGCGCCGATGCCCTTGCGGCCTTCAGCCCCCTCAGCGGTTGCGATTTCGATCTGCTGAGCGTCTCTTTGCGCGTGGCTCAGCCGCAGCAGGCTGGCTGGCTGCAGGCCACGCCCCTGCTCGATGCCCTGCTCGACTCGCTGGCTCTGTGGCAACGTCCGAAAGAGTGGCAAGGGGCCTACGGTCAGCGACTGCAGGTGATCCTGGATGAGCTGCAACAGTGCGCAATCAGCCAGCAGGGTCACGGTGAGCTGCAAGCCTGCTGGCAAGCGCTGGTCAATGGCCAACCGGAGTCTCTGCAACTGTGGGCACAACAAGCCGATGCGCCGGTGGAAGGGAGTGAATTGCAACAACAGTGGCAACTGCTGCAGGCGCTCAGATTGCTCAAGGGCGGCAGCAAGCCCGCGCAGGTTGCCAGCAAGTTGGGTTATACCGATGAGGCCGCGTTGCAAGCGGCCTGCCAGCAATGGGGCGTTGGCGAGGATGGCGATCAATAACCGGACGCCGATGGAATGCGCCAACGAAATTGGCTGAATGAGTCCAGTTTTTTGCCAGATGGTCGTTAACAAGGAAGGGCCATTCCCCCCGTAATCCTTTATGCTAGAGGCCTGAAGTGACTGCCAACGTTTCGACCAACAGGACATCTGCCATGACGAGCAAAGCCAATCAATCCCAGGGCATGTTGCTGTTTCACCTTTCAGCCAAACAATCTTTTGCCATCGGTACCCTCAAGGTGAAGGAGATAGTGCCCTACACCCAACTGACGGCAATGCCCCACTCGCACCCGACCGTGTTGGGGGCCGCCAATATGCGCGGCTCCACCATTCCGGTGATCGACATGGCGATGGCGGTGGGCTATCGCCCCATCAGCAAGGAGGAGATGCCCCACAGCTTCATCATCATTACCGACTGCCGCCGCACCCTGGTGGGCTTTCTGGTACGGGGCATCGACAAGATCACCGAGTGCAACTGGCGCGATATCGAATCGCCCCCCGCCTCTCTCGGTCACAATGTGTTCGTAACCGGCGTGACCCGGGTCAATGACCAGCTGATCCAGCTGCTGGATGTGGAGCTGATCCTCTCCCGGGTCTATCCGGATGATCCGAGCCACCTCTATCCGGTACTGACCGATGTGCAGCGGGAACGGATCAAGCCGATGCGGATCCTGCTGGTCGATGACTCTTCGGTCGCCCGCCGTCAGCTGATGGCCGCCCTCGACTACATCAATATCCCCTATGAGGTCTGCACCAATGGCAAGGATGCTCTGACCCTGATGCAGACGCGGGCGAGCCAGAAGACCCCGATCGACATTCTGGTGAGCGATATCGAGATGCCGGGGCTCGATGGCTACGAGCTGGCCTTCGAGGTACAGAGCGACAGCAAACTGGCGGGGGCCTACATCATCCTGCACACCTCGCTCTCCAGCGAGATCAGTGTGGAGCGGGCCCATCAGGTGGGTGCTCATGAGGCGCTGACCAAGTTCGAAGCCAATGAGCTGATCCAGGCCATGCTGCGCGGCGCCGAACATCACGATCGCCTGCTGAAATAAGCCAATGACTGGCGGGAGGAACACGCCTCCCGTCCTCCTTATCTTCGACCCAGACCGACTGACCCCATGCTGACCGAGAGCCACTTCCACGCCCCCTGGTGGGCACGCAATCCTCATCTGCAGACCATATTGCCCAAATGGCTGCGCCGCCCCCCTGCCCGTTTTGTGGCGGAGCGGTTTGAACTGCAGGATGGGGACTTTGTCGACCTCGCCTGGAGCGGGGAAGTCAGCCTTGATGAACGGCCGCTGATAGTGGTGTTTCACGGGCTGGAGGGGAGCATTCACTCCCACTATGCCAAGGGATTGTTCGCCCATCTGCAGCAAGAGGGCAGAGAGGCTGTGCTGATGCACTTTCGCGGTTGCAGTGGCGAGCCCAATCGCCACCTGCAGGCCTATCACTCCGGCGCCATCGGTGATGCGCAGGAGCTGATTACCGAGCTGAGCCAGCGCTTCCCGAGCAAACCGCTGATCGCCATCGGCTTTTCACTGGGTGGCAATATGTTGGTCAATCTGCTGGCGCGGGGCTGTCCTGCGGCATTGAAAGCGGCGGTGGTGGTCTCGGCCCCGCTGCAACTGGCAAGCTGCGCCGAGCGGGTCAATCAGGGCTTCTCGAAGGTCTATCAGAACTATCTGCTGCGCACCATGCGCCGCAACCTGCTCAACAAGATCAGCCAGCAGCAGAAAGCGAGTGAGCGCTGGCAACCTCGACAAGTGGAGCAGATTGCCACCCTGCGCGATTTTGACGAGCTGGTTACCGCGCCGCTGCACGGCTTTCACAGCGCCACCCACTACTACCAGAGCTGCTCCGGACTACCGCTGCTGGCTCAGATCCCCATCCCTACCCTTATCCTGCACGCCGCCGACGATCCCTTTATGTCACACGCGGTCATTCCCCGGCCGGAGCAACTCTCGCCCACGGTGCGCTATGAGTTGAGCCAGTGCGGCGGCCATGTCGGCTTTCTGCACGGCACGCCCTGGCGGCCACGGTTTTGGCTGGATGAGCGGATCAGTCGCTGGATTGCCGAACAGAGTCACTCTGCAACACAGAACTGATTGCGCCCCAGCTCCTTGGCCCGATAGAGCGCCTGATCGGCACGCTCCAGCAACTGGCTCGCCCCTTCACCGGACACTGTGCTGGCAATCCCCTGACTCACCGTCACCCAGGGGGCAACATCGGACGCCAGATGCTCCAGCTGCAGGCTGGCCAAGCCATCTTGCAGCCGCTGCGCCACGCTGGCCGCCGCCTGACGGTCGGTATTGGGCAGCAGCAGCACAAACTCCTCCCCGCCATAGCGGGCCACCAGATCAGATGGCGTGCGTACCGCACGGTTGAGCGCTTGTGCCACCTCCTTGAGGCACATATCCCCCACCTGATGGCCGTAGTGGTCGTTGAAGCGCTTGAAATAGTCCACATCGATCAGGATGAGCGATAGCGGAGCGCCGCTCTCCTGGCTATGGGCCAACGCGCGGTCCAACTCGATATTGAAATGCCGCCGGTTGGCGGCACCGGTCAGAGGATCTTGCTTGGCGAGCTGATCAAGTTTGCGCAGCAGCGTCAGATTTTCATGCTCCCGCATGATCGCCAACTCAAACCAGCGGTGCAGCATGCGGCGGCCGACCTCCAACACCACCAGACCACAACCCAATCCCAACATGTATAACTGCGGAAAATCTACCCGCAGGTAAAGCTCATTCCATATCCCTAACAGCAATGAGCCAAACACATACCCGTAAAATACCTTCCACGAAGGATAGAAAGCGATCATCGCGGCTAACAGGTTGAGGCGCATGATGCCATTTGAAAAACTGAGCCCGCCTCGCAGCTCGACCTGCCCCAACGTATAAAGATGAACAGCCCACACACAGCCCCAGACAAGGGTGACCTGCGAGGCAGCCCGCAACCAGGCCCTGTCATTGAGATAATCGCAGAACAACCCGATGACAGGCAGCAGCAACAGCGCCACCATGACAAAGCCCAACTCACTCTGAAAACGCCATGGAAGAGCGCTGTCACTGGCCAGACCGGCCTGTCGATAGACTTCGTAGCGTATTGCAAGAAACAACACCATCAGCCATTGCAGTAACCAGAACCACACCATGCCGCGACTAATCGCGCGGCGACTGGCCTGAGCCAAATGCTCCACCAGGGTTATTGGCGCGCTGCGTTGCGCTTCAGACAACATCTCTCAGACTCCGGTGAAAAGGTAAAAAGTGATTGCATTCGCGGGATTCAACACAACAATAGCCTGACGATCACCTCTTTTGCTGTGAGACCTTTAAATGATCATTCCCTGGCAAGAACTGGACGGCGACACCCTGACCAACCTGATCGAACACTTTGTGTTGCAGGAAGGTACCGAGTATGGGGAGCAGGATGTGCCGCTTGGCGTCAAAGTGGACGCGGTAAGAGAGCAATTACAGCAAGGCAAGGCAGTCATCGTCTATAGCGAGCTGCACGAATCGGTGAATATCGTGATGAAAGACCGCTTCATCGAGCAGTCTTGACCCAACCGCAATCCGGACCTTATAACGGAATTCCCAAGGAAGAGAGAATCCCATGTCGGCCAAGCACCCCATTATTGCTGTTACCGGTTCGTCCGGTGCCGGCACCTCCACCTCCACCAACGCCTTTCGCTCCATGTTCCATCAGCTGGGATATACCGCGGCTGTGGTGGAAGGTGACAGTTTTCACCGCTACACCCGACCGGAAATGGATGTAGCGATCCGCAAGGCGCGTGAACAGGGGCGCCACATCAGCTATTTTGGCCCTGAGGCCAATGACTTCGGGCTGCTGGAGAGCTTTTTCCAGGGCTATGGCCAGGATGGCAATGGCCAGTATCGCCGCTATCTGCACAGCTTTGACGAGGCAGTGCCCTTCAACCAGATGCCCGGTACCTTCACCCCCTGGCAGCATCTGCCCAGCAATACCGATCTGCTGTTTTATGAAGGGCTGCACGGCGGCGTGGTCACCGAGGATCACAATGTGGCGCGCCACGTGGATTTTCTGATAGGCGTAGTGCCCATCGTCAACCTGGAGTGGATCCAGAAGCTGATCCGCGATACCTCGGAGCGAGGGCATTCCCGCGAGGCGGTGACCGACTCCATCGTTCGCTCCATGGATGACTACATCAACTTCATCACCCCGCAGTTCTCGCGCACCCATATCAACTTCCAGCGAGTACCAACGGTGGACACCTCCAACCCCTTCAGTGCCAAGGTGATCCCGAGTCTGGACGAGAGTATGCTGGTGATCCGGTTTCGCGGCATCAAGCAGGTGGATTTCCCCTACCTGCTGTCGATGATCGATGGCTCATTCATGTCGCGGATGAACACCATAGTGGTGCCGGGTGGCAAGATGGGCTTTGCGATGGAGCTGATCCTGCGCCCGCTTATCCAGC
The DNA here is from genome assembly GCF_963878965.1 of Aeromonas sp. HMWF015. Lineage (NCBI taxonomy): Bacteria > Pseudomonadati > Pseudomonadota > Gammaproteobacteria > Aeromonadales > Aeromonadaceae > Aeromonas > Aeromonas sp. HMWF015. The sequence continues at coordinate 27,523 of NZ_CAWNZT010000364.1, forward strand.
AATTGATCGAAACCGGCAAAATAACCTGATTCAAAGGAGTTCACGATGCGGCTTGCTTATCTCTCTGTGGCACTGCTCGCCCTGCTTGGCGGTTGCAGCAGCGGGCCGGCGGCCCCCACGCTGGAGTCCGGCACCATGCTGGTTCGCCCGATGGGCAACTGGACCTATGGTGCAACCCCCCGCTACGCCCTGGCCGAGCAGTATCAATTTGCCGGTGAGTTGGCGGAAGGGTGGCTGGAGCCGATGCAGCAGGCGGTAAGCCGGGAGCTCAATGGCAAGGGGTGGCAGAGTGCGCCGCTCGACGAGGCGGATCTGTGGGTCGCCATCGGCGTCGCGGGCGGCAAGGATATGAGTGACGGCGAGATATTCGCGCGCCTTGGCATGACGCCCGGGGTATATGCCTCGGCCAACCAGCGCAAAGGGTCGCTGGCCATCGTGCTGCTCGATCGC
>NZ_CAWNZT010000365.1:0-1281 GCF_963878965.1 Aeromonas sp. HMWF015
TACCGGGGCTGGGAGAAAGATACTCCCCTCGGCGATCTGCTGGAGGCGGGGTTTGAGCGGGATCGGGCGCTGGGCTATACCGGTGTCGGTCCACAGAAAGCCGATGTGCGCCTCAAGGCGAACGGGGTGCCCGCTCAGGATATTTTGTCCCGGGGTCAGCTGAAGTTGCTGGTCTGCGCCATGCGACTGGCCCAAGGGCTCTATTTGAATCAACATAGCAGCCGTGGCTGTATTTTTTTAATTGACGATTTTGCCTCTGAACTGGATGTCGACAAGCGCCGCTTGCTGGCCGCAAGGCTGAAGCAGTGTGCGTCCCAGGTGTTTATCACCGCCATCGACACCGGTCAGCTCGCAGACATGATGGATGCGAATGACTGTAAGTTGTTCCACGTGGAACAGGGTAAAATCTCCGAAACGTTAGAGAAGGCAGAGAGTAAGCTATGAGTGAAAATACTTACGACTCCTCGAATATCAAGGTGCTGAAGGGCCTGGATGCGGTCCGCAAGCGCCCGGGGATGTATATCGGCGATACGGATGATGGCTCGGGTCTGCACCACATGGTGTTCGAGGTCGTCGATAACTCCATTGACGAGGCGCTCGCTGGCTACTGCTCCGATATTCTGGTCAAGATCCATTCCGACGGTTCTGTCTCTGTGCGTGACAATGGCCGGGGTATCCCGGTAGACATGCACGAGGAGGAGGGCCGCTCCGCCGCAGAGGTCATCATGACCGTGCTGCACGCAGGCGGTAAGTTTGATGACAACTCCTACAAGGTATCCGGCGGCCTGCACGGCGTGGGTGTCTCGGTAGTTAACGCCCTCTCTGACAAGCTGTTGCTGACCATTCGTCGTAACGGCCACGTCTACGAGCAGACCTATCATCTGGGTGAGCCGCAGGCGCCGCTCAAGCAGATTGGCGACAGCACCGGCACCGGTACCGAAGTTCGCTTCTGGCCGAGCCCTGCCATTTTCAGCGATACCCTGTTCCACTACGAGATCCTGGCCAAGCGCCTGCGTGAGCTCTCCTTCCTCAACTCCGGTGTCTCCATCCGTCTGCAAGACGAGCGTGATGGCCGCGAGGCGCATTTCTGCTACGAGGGTGGTATCAAGGCATTCGTTGAATACCTGAACCAGAACAAGACCCCGATCCACCCGAAGGTGTTCCATTTCACCACCGAGCAGGATGGTATCGGCGTGGAAGTGGCGATGCAGTGGAACGACGCCTATCAGGAAGGGGTCTACTGCTTCACCAACAACATCCCGCAGCGGGATGGTGGTACTC
>NZ_CAWNZT010000366.1:0-7335 GCF_963878965.1 Aeromonas sp. HMWF015
AGCCAAATGGCGAGAGGTAGTCAACAAACCAAGCGCCAATAACGCGCCAATGGCGGTACTCCAAAAACCAGTTTTTAGGTTCCAAGGCAATATGTTCAGCTTGACCAGCAACCAGACGATCAGGATATAGGGCAGCAGGATCTCTTTCATGATGCCTCCCCCTCATGACGGCCACGTCGAATACCATGGCCGATAATATGGCTCATCCGCTCGCTCAGCACATCCCAACGGGCAAAGGCAATGATGACAGCAAGCACCCACCAGGTCTTGTCGATAAACAGTCCGCACAAGGAGAGCGCAAACACCAGGGTGATATGCACCGACTCGGACACCTTGGCACGATGCACAGCGATCTCATGCAGTTGCCACAGCAGATAGACCAGATAGAGGACCACATAGAGAGTGATCACAGTAATCACCCCCATAAAGATCTCGGAATCAAGCAGTACCATGATGGCTGGCAAAGCATGGTTGAACTTGGTCGCCTCAATTGGATCGATGTGGGCACCTTTCGAGAAAAAGAGAACCAGAGCAACCGTGACCAATATAAACGTCAGGCGCCAAAGCCACCGCGCTAACGCAGAGGTTGATTGTGATGACATTTGATGTTGTTCCTTGAGTAACGGATGAGCAAACAAGTGGGCCTCACGAGCCACCCAGCTAATAACGCGCCGGATCGGCGCGACGGGCAGGATGAAGAAGCCCCCAACCAGTGAAGGCTTGCAAGGCTCACAACTCAGAACTGGTGTTGCACACCGATGTTGAAGAAGTTCAGGTAGCTGTTGTTGTAGCTGCCGGACAAGTGCGGGCGACCGATCCCGTCCTGATCCACTGGCATATCACCCAGCCAAGCCAGGGTATAGCTGGCTTCCACCTTGGTGGCTGGGCTCAACTGATAACTGGCCCCCAGACCCCAGCGCCACCCCTCTCCCATCGGCAGGGTGACAGTACGGTGAGCATCGTCCACAGCGCTGCTGTCATAGGCAATACCGCTGCTCAAACGCAGGGCTGGGGTCACATCGAACTGAGTACCCAAGCTGACGTGCCAGGTGTCCTTGTAGTGCATATCAATGGTCTGGCTACCAAGCACAGATGCAACATCGATATCGCCAAAACGGGACCACTGCTGCCAGTTGGCGCTGGCCAGCAAGGCCCACTGGTCGTTGAGCTGGTGATAGCCACTTAGCGTAATGGTCTGCGGAATCATGATCTCGACCCCTAGACCTGCCACATCAGCACGTGGGAAGAGCTGATCTTCCAGCTCCCACTTCAGTTCGGAGAAGTAGCTCAGGCCGATACGGGAGTGCTGATCCAGCTCGTAAAGTACCCCGAAGGAGGCGCCATACGCCCAGTCGCTGTTGGAGAATTCCCGCCCTTCCCTCATCCCGGACGTCAGATCCACAGAGGCTTCCAGCGAACCATTCATGGCGATCAGGCTGGCTCCCACTGACCAATTTGAGTCAATGCGGTACGCCAGACTCGGAGCAAAGGCAATGCCGGTCAGCTTGGCCGACTGGGTATAACCACGACCATCCCAGCCATCGCCATAATCGATACCCAGACCGTGACTGCCAAAGACGCCGAGACCTGCGACCCATTGATCGTCGATGGCATGAGTCAGATAGAGGCTGCCGAGCGGCGCGGTCTGCAGGGCATTTCCACCGTTGTTACCGCCGTTGTCCAGATCCAGCTCAAGGTCGCCGTATACCACACCGCCATTGACCTGCAACTGGGTACCTTCCAGTTTGGTCATAGCGGCCGGGTTGCTTGCGATAGTATCTGCCCCTTGGGCACGGGCGGCAGACCCTGCGTTGGCCAGCGCACTGTTGGCAGTGCTGGTCTCGTAGAGGGCAAGGCCGCCAGCCATGGCTGATGGACTTAGCAAAGCGGCAAGCATCAGCGACAGCAGTCGTGGCTGCATTTCAATACTCCTGAATAGTGAACATGGTGAGCACCCGGCAAGGTGTGCTGCTCAAAAACACGGTTTGACTCTTTGATTGTCAGCATCCGGGAAACCTGCGGCTTTATACTGCTCGCTCATGGCGTCACGGGATGGATAAGGTCGGCAAGCACTCCTGCCGCAGTCATTTATGCCGAAGCAAAAGAGTGAACCATCACGCCATCGTGGTAACTGACAGGGGGCATCCTAACGGGATGAGGGGCATGCTTCATTAGGGTTGGGCATACGCAATGGTTAAGCATTGCTTAAATATCCCCCCCAACACAGCACCTCTATTACATCACCGGCGCCATTGACCTTCACCTCGTGGCAAGGTTTACAGTCCCGCCATCTGCTCCCGAAGGATGCCCGGATTGTCACTCACCCAGCTTGCTGCAAGATTGCCCTCTGTTGCTATGGCCCGGCTATTGCTGGCGCTGCTGCTCGTCTGCAATCTGACCCTCTGCATCAGCTGGCATGGTTCTCCCCTCTCCTCCGAGCCGATCCCAAACAGCGCCCAGTCGATGGTGATGTTCGATTCATCCATGGCGATGGTGGATGGCGATATCTCTCATACAATGCCCGCTATGGATCACCCGGGCGATGTCATGCCCCTCTCCTGCCATCAGGGAGACAAGGGGTCAGCCATGGGCGATGAGTGCCAGATGCAGACCGGCGTCAACGCTCTCTCCTTCGGCGCGATGACTCTGCTGGGTGTGCTGGTCGCTCTGCTGCTCTTTCCCTTGCTGTCAGGCAGTCCCCTCGCCAGTTCGCTGCTAGACAACTGGTTGCGGGATCCCTTCCTGCGATCACGCGGTACTCACCCTCCCTCCTGGCCGCGCCGACATCTGATGCTGTCGGTGTTACGCCACTAGAAAGTCCTTCTCTTGCGGCACAGGCAAGCTTCAACTTGCCCGTTCTCTGCCGCCTTGCCTGACCCTGTGCCCCGGCCAAACCGGTCCGCTCACAGGGAGCCGTGCGCACTGATACAGCTGCGCCCCGTTTGCCGCCAGCCCCTTTGGTGATGCCTTGCACCTCACCCGACCGGCGGCCTGCAAAAGAGAAGACGTATTATGTCACCAGCCCACTTTTCACCGTCCAAGGTTGCTGCCTTTGCGGGCGCATTACCCTCCTGCACTTTCTGCATGCAGATCCGCGCCGGAGACCAGTCATGAACAAGACCGTCCTGATGTCGGCCCTGCTACTTGCCCTTGGAGCTGGTGGCGGCTACTGGGCCGCCAAACAGACCTCCGATGGCGCAAGCGCCAAAGAGAAGACGCCCCTTTACTGGGTCAATCCCATGGATCCCCGCGACAAGCGCGACGGCCCGGCCAAGGACAACATGGGGATGGACTTTATCCCCGTCTATGAGGAACAAAAAAACGGCTCGCCGGGCACAGTCACCATCAGCCCCGAGATCCAGCAGAACCTGGGGGTGCGACTGGCTAAGGTCGAGCGACTGCCTATCCACCAGCAGATCGAGACGGTGGGCTATGTCGGTTATGACGAGGACAGGCTGGAGGCAGTCAACGCCCGCATGGCAGGCTGGATCCGCACCCTCGCCATCAAGAGCGAGGGGCAGCAGGTGAGCAAGGGGAGCCTTATTTACGAGCTCTACGCGCCGGATCTGGTCAACGCCCAGCACGAATACCTGCTGGCACTCAACACGGCCAACCCACTGCTGCTGCGCGCTGCCGAGGGCAAGCTCAAGTCCCTGCAGGTACCGGCAGATCAAATCTCAGCCCTCAAGCGCACCCGTCAGGTGCGCGAAACCATCAGCATTTACGCCCCCAGCAGCGGTTATGTCTCCGAGCTCAAGGTGCGCGAGGGCCAGTATGTTGAGCCCGCTGCGGCGCTCTTTAACATCAGCACCCTCCAGCAGGTATGGGTCAGTGCCGAGGTGTTCGAGCGCCAGGCCGCCCAGCTGAAGGTGGGGGATCCGGTCACCATGACTCTCGACTATGCCCCCGGTCGCAGTTGGCAAGGTAAGGTGGATTACCTCTACCCGACACTGGACGCAGCTACCCGCACCCTCAAGGTGCGGCTGCGCTTTGACAACCCGGACGAGTTTTTGAAACCCAATATGTTTGCCAAGGTGAGCATTCGCACCGGGCAGGGAGAGCCGCAATTGGTGGTGCCGAGCGAAGCGGTGATCCGCACCGGCAGTCAGGATCGGCTGGTGCTGGCGTTGGGGGATGGCAACTTCAAGTCGGTCGCCGTCACTCTCGGCCCCCAGTTTGGCGACAAGGTTGCCATCAAGGCAGGGGTAGAGGCTGGGGATAACATCGTCAGCTCGGCCCAGTTCCTGCTCGACTCGGAGTCGGCCATCGATTCGGACTTCCAGCGTATGACGGCGGTGCGCCCCGCCCAGGTGTGGACCCAGGGCGAGGTTGAAAGCATCGATCTGGCCAAACGTACCCTGATGGTCTCCCACCAGCCCATCCCCGAGTGGCAGTGGCCCGCCATGGAGATGGAGTTCACCGTCGCCGACGGGGTCGATATCAGCAAGCTGGTCGAGGGGCAGAACCTGCACCTGCAGGTGATGCAGGAGGGGGATGAGTACCGCATCACCAACATCCATCAGGAGAAGGCCCCGACCAGCGGCCACGCTCTGGAGAAGGCAAAAGATGAGATGGAAGGGATGGGCCATAGCCAGCACAATATGGGAGCCAAGCCATGATCCCCTCGATTATTCGCTGGTCGGTGGGCAACCGCTTTCTGGTGCTGTTATTGACCCTCATGCTCACCGCCTGGGGGCTCTGGTCGGTCAAACAGACCCCGGTGGATGCCCTGCCGGATCTCTCCGATGTGCAGGTGATCATCAAAACCTCCTATCCGGGCCAGGCGCCCCAGGTGGTGGAGGATCAGGTCACCTACCCGCTCACCACCGCCATGCTGGCGGTACCGGGGGCCACTACGGTGCGCGGCTACTCCTTCTTCGGCGACTCCTTCGTCTATGTGCTGTTTGACGACAACACCGACCTCTACTGGGCCCGAGCCCGGGTGCTGGAGTATTTGAGTCAGGTGGCCCCCAACCTGCCCGCCTCCGCCCGCCCCCAGCTCGGCCCGGACGCCACCGGGGTGGGCTGGGTCTATCAGTACGCGCTGGTGGACAAAACCGGCAAGCATGACCTCAGCCAGCTCACCTCCCTGCAAAACTGGTTCCTCAAGTACGAGTTGCAGACGGTGGAGGGGGTCTCCGAAGTTGCCACAGTCGGCGGCATGGTGCGCCAGTATCAGGTGCGGGTCGATCCGGACAAGCTGCGCGCCTACGGCATTCCGCTCTCCCTTATCGAGACCGCCATCAAACAGGGCAATCAGGAGACAGGTGCCTCCGTCATCGAGATGGCGGAAGCGGAGTACATGGTGCGCTCCAACGGCTATCTGAAAAGCGTCGAGGATCTGAAGCAGATCCCGCTCGGCACCACGGTACGCGGCGCCCCGCTGCTGCTGGGGGATGTGGCAGATGTGGTCACCGGTCCCCAGATGCGGCGCGGCATTGCCGAGCTCAACGGCGAAGGGGAAGTGGTGGGCGGCATCATCGTCATGCGCTACGGCGAGAATGCCCAGCACACCATAGACGGAGTCAAGGCACGGCTGGCGGAGCTCAAGAGTAGCCTGCCGGAAGGAGTAGAGATCGTCACCGTCTACGACCGATCCGACCTTATCCAGCGCGCCATCGACAACCTCTCCGGCAAGCTGCTGGAGGAGTTCGCCGTGGTGGTGCTGGTGTGTCTGGCCTTCCTGTTCCACCTGCGCTCGTCACTGGTGGTGGTCATCACCCTGCCCATCGCCATTCTGGTGGCCTTTATCGTGATGCACCTGCAGGGGATCAACGCCAACATCATGTCGCTGGGGGGCATCGCCATTGCCATCGGCGCCATGGTGGATGGTGCCATCGTGATGATCGAGAACGTCCACAAACACATGGAGCGGGAGGCGCTCACCGACAAGAACCGCTGGCGCATCATCACCGAGGCGAGCATAGAGGTGGGGCCCGCCATCTTCTTCTCCCTGCTGATCATCACCATCAGCTTCCTGCCGGTGTTCGCGCTGGAGGCGCAGGAGGGGCGGATGTTCCACCCGCTCGCCTACACCAAGACCTATGCCATGGCGGCCGCGGCCGGGCTCGCCATCACGCTGGTGCCAGTGATCATGGGCTACTTCATCCGTGGCAAGGTGCTGGCGGAGCAGGCCAACCCGCTGAACCGTGGCTTAAGCCAGGCATATGTGCCGCTGCTCAAGGCCGTCTTGGCCCGCCCGAAAACCACCCTGGCCATCGCCGCCGTGGTGACGGTGGCGGGCTTCTGGCCGCTCAAGTACCTCGGCTCCGAGTTCATACCGCCGCTCGATGAGGGGGACATCATGTATATGCCCACCACCGCAGCCAATATCTCGGTGGGCAAGGCGCGGGAGATTTTGCAGCAGACCGACAAGCTCATTCGTACCGTGCCCGAGGTGCAAAACGTGTTCGGCAAGGCGGGCCGCGCCGAATCGGCCACCGACCCCGCCGATCTGGTGATGATGGAGACCAGCATCCAGCTCAAGCCCCGCGATCAGTGGCGCCCCGGCATGACGCCGGAGAAGCTGAAAGAGGAGCTCGACTCCCTCATCCGTTTCCCAGGCCTCACCAACGCCTGGGTGCCCCCCATCAAGACCCGCATCGACATGCTGGCCACCGGTATCAAGACCCCGGTCGGCATCAAGATAGCGGGGCCGGATCTCAAGGTGATCCAGCAGCTCGGCCAGCAGCTTGAGCAGATCGTCGGCAAGGTGGAGGGCGCCTCATCGGTCTACGCCGAGCGGGTGGCCGGTGGCCGCTATGTGAAGGTGGATATCGACCGGCTCAAAGCAGCACGCTATGGCCTCAACATCGCCGATGTGCAGGCGGTGCTCGCCACCGCAGTGGGCGGCATGGAGGTGGGCCAAACCATCGAGGGGCGCGAACGCTACCCCATCAACCTGCGCTACCCCCAGAGCTATCGCGACTCGGTAGCCAGCCTGGAGCTGCTGCCGGTGGTCACTCCAAGTGGCGCACGCATCGCCCTGGCGGATGTGGCACGGGTCTACATCAGCGACGAAGCGCCCATGCTGCGCAGTGAAAACGCTCGCCTCAACGGCTGGGTCTACGTCGACATTCGCGGCCGCGACATTGGCTCCTTCGTCGATGAGGCCAAAGCCGAGGTGGGCAAGCAGCTGGTGCTGCCGGCGGGCTACGCCCTCACCTGGTCTGGCCAATACGAGTACATGGAACGGGCCAAGGCGCGCCTCGCCTACGTGGTGCCGCTGACGGTCGCCATTATCGTGCTGCTGCTCTATCTGGCGTTTCGCCGCGTTCAGGAGGTGCTGCTCATTCTCACTACCTTGCCGCTGGCGGTGGTGGGCGGGATCTGGAC
>NZ_CAWNZT010000367.1:0-1372 GCF_963878965.1 Aeromonas sp. HMWF015
AAAGCATGACCCCTTCCACCCTGCAGGCGCTGGAAGAGGCTCCGGCCCCTGATGTGACCACCGGCTGGCTACGACTGGCGGCACTGGTCAACGAGTTTGGCGCCCAGCCGAACTTGCTGGCCCGCCAGCTGGCAGGCTGGAAGCGCGACTTCCCCAACCATCCAGCCCAGAAGGATATGCCGGCAGGATTGGGCGATCTGGCGGCCACTGCCAGCACCTCGGTGCAACAGATCGCTGTGCTGCTGCCCCTCTCCGGCAATCTGGAGCCGCAGGGCGCAGCCATCCGTAACGGTATGCTGATGTCTTATAAGGAAAATCAGGGGCAATTCACCCTGAACTTCTACGACACCCAGAGCAAGTCGACCGGCGACCTTTACAAGCAGGCGATTCAGGAAGGGGCAGACATGATCATCGGCCCGCTGCTGAAAGACCGGGTCGAGGAGCTGCTCAAGGCCAATCCGACCGTGCCGGTACTGGCGCTCAATGAGCTGGACAAGCCGGTCGTCAACGACACCACCTACTACTTCTCCCTCTCTGCCGCCGCAGATGCCGCGCAGGCAGCCCAGTACCTCTACACCCAGGGCTACCGCAAACCGCTGCTGATCGCCGCCCAGGGGCGGATCGGTTACAGCAGTATCAAGGCGTTCGAGCAGAGCTGGGCTACCCTGAGCCAGGATAAGCCGGTCGTCGCCACCTTCGGTGCCCGCAACGAAGTGCAGGGGATGGTCAAGAATGCCCTGAGCGGCCGTTCTACCGCCCGTGCTGGTGAAGTGGTGCAACTCTCTGATGCCGCACCACGCAGCATCGATGCCGTTTATGTGGTGGCCAACAGCCTGGAAACCCGGATGATCAAGCCCTACGTTGATATCTCGGTCAATCCGATGGGCAGCCTGCCCATCTACACCAGCTCCCGCGGCTACGACAGCGCAGCCACCGAGGTCGCCTCCGAGCTCAACGGCATGCATATCGCCGATATGCCGCTGCTGCTGGGCGGCTACGAGAAACAGCGCGAGCAGATCGCCCTGCTCTGGCCGCAGACCCAGGGTGACCTGCTGCGTCTGTTTGCCATGGGCTACGATGCCGTCAGCCTGGCTGAGAACCTGCAGCAGATGCGCAAGGTGGGTGGCATGCAGCAGGCCGGCATGAGTGGTCAGCTGAGCGTGGATGCCCAGGGCAATATCGTGCGGATGCTGAGCTGGGGTACTTACCAGAACGGCAAACTGGTCGACGAGAACGCCGTTCAGCAACTGGAGGAGCCCTCCAATGAAGGAACTATGGAAACGGATGCGCCAGCAGTTGCCGAGCCTGTTCCCCTCACCAACGAGCAAGGGACAGCACTTTGAACAAGTCGCTGAACGCTGGTTGCAGGCCC
>NZ_CAWNZT010000368.1:0-8034 GCF_963878965.1 Aeromonas sp. HMWF015
ACCCGCACCTTGGCCGGGCCACCCAGCTCGCGACTGATGTTCTCCTCCAGATAGGGGTACGGCTTGGCCTCGTTGAAGCCATGCTGCACCGCCTCGCTCTGGGTATAGATATCGGTACCGGTCGTCACATAGACCAGCGCCTCGGCATCTTCACTCAGCGCCAGTTGTTCGGTGTTGACCGGAAAGATCAGCTTGACCTGATTGGCCAGCAAGTGACTGATCTGCTTGACGGTCGGCGCCAGCAGATAGTTGTAGAAGGTGACGTAGGAGACCGCTTGATAGACCACCAGGACGGCGGCCAGAAACCAGAGCATGCGGGAAAACATGCTGCCGACCTTTTTCATGCACCGTCACCATCTGGCACGAACACATACCCCAGACCCCAGACGGTCTGCAGATAGCGGGGCTGGGCCGGATCCTGTTCCAGCAGGCGGCGCAGGCGAGAGACCTGCACGTCGATGCTGCGCTCGGTGGCGGTGTATTCGCGGCCACGGGCCAGATTCATCAGCTTGTCGCGGGAGAGCGGCTCGCGCGGATGGCTGACCAGCACCTTGAGCACCGCAAACTCACCGCTGGTGAGCGCCATCGGCTCACCATCCCGGCTCAGCTCGCGGGTAGCCAGATTGAGCTGGAAAGCCCCGAAGTTGACCACCTTCTCTGCAGCAGAAGGAGCCCCCGGCAACTCGACGGTGTGGCGACGCAGCACGGCACGGATCCGCGCCAACAGCTCGCGGGGATTGAACGGCTTGGGCAGATAGTCATCGGCCCCCATCTCGAGCCCGACGATGCGATCCACTTCATCCCCCTTGGCGGTGAGCATCAGCACCGGGATCTGGTTGCCCGCTTCGCGCAGACGACGGCAGATGGAAAGCCCATCCTCCCCCGGCAACATCAGGTCTAGCACCATCAGGCTGAAGTTTTCACGAGTCAGCAAGCGATCGGCCTGTTCGCCATTGGCCACGCCGCGCACCACGAATCCCTGCTCGGTGAGATAGCGTTCCAACAGGGAACGTAATTTCAGGTCATCGTCCACGACCAGGACCTTGTATTGCTGCTGACTCATTGCTTTGCCTCTTCATTCTTTAGCTGCCCCCAATACTAGGGGGGGATATAGCGGGAGCAAAGCACAAATATGTTACCGGTTATTACCCATCCCGAGAGCGTGACGGCCATCAAGTCACAGCGCTGGTCAGCAACTCCCTGAATGGCGCCAGCCGAACCATCACGATTTCCCTCGACAGCAAGAGGACAAAAGCTAATATTCCCGAGCAGTTAGCGATGAATACCCCTCTTTGACCAGGTCCGCATCACCATGAAAACAAAGCTGATCACCCGCGAAGGCTACAACAAGCTGAAAGAAGAGCTCGATTTCCTCTGGCGTCAAGAGCGCCCCGAGGTCACCAGGAAGGTGGCATGGGCCGCCAGTCTGGGGGATCGCAGCGAAAATGCCGACTACCAGTACAACAAGAAGCGGCTGCGGGAGATCGACCGGCGGGTGCGCTACCTGCGCAAATGTCTCGAAGAGCTGGGGATCGTCGACTATGCCCCCGCGCAGGAGGGCAAGGTGTTCTTCGGTGCCTGGGTCGAGGTGGAAAACGAAGAGGGCGAGACCAAACGCTTTCGCATCGTCGGCTATGACGAGATCTTCGAGCGCAAGGATTACATCTCCATCGACTCCCCCATGGCCCGCGCCCTGCTCAAGAAAGAGGTCGGGGATGAAGCCATCGTCCGTACGCCAGTGGGTGACGTCTGCTGGTATATCAACGAGATCAGCTACCCCAAATAGCCGGACTGCTGGCGAACTGCTTGCCACAGCCACAACCTGAGTCACAGGTGCAGCGGCAAGAGATAAGCGCCCTCCCCTGCGACTTTATCAGTCTGACTGGTGCAGACCCCGGCGCAGGGTGGCATCCCGCTACACGACCCCATATAGTGCTCACACTTGGCGCCTGATGGCGCGGACTCGACCACAGAGGCCCTCAACAACATCATGATGCAAACCATAGAGAGACAGATTGCCGGTGAGCTCAATGCTCGCCCGGAACAGGTGCAGGCCGCGGTGCGCCTGCTGGATGAAGGCTCGACCGTGCCCTTTATCGCCCGTTACCGTAAAGAGGTGACCGGCGGTCTGGACGACAGCCAACTGCGTACTCTGGAGAGCCGCCTCGGCTATCTGCGTGAGCTGGAAGATCGCCGTCAGGTGATCATTCGTTCCATCGAGGAGCAGGGCAAGCTGACCCCCGAGCTGATGCGCGAATTGAATGGCGCCGACAGCAAGACTCGGCTGGAAGACCTCTACCTCCCCTACAAGCCCAAGCGCCGCACCAAGGGGCAGATGGCGATCGAAGCCGGGCTGGAGCCGCTGGCCAACCTGCTACTCACCGACCCGATGCAGGATCCCGAACAGGCTGCCACCGCCTTCCTCAATGCCGAACTGGGCATTGCCGACAGCAAGGCTGCCCTCGACGGAGCCCGCTATATCCTGATGGAACGCTTCGCCGAACAGGCCGACCTGCTGGAGAAGCTGCGCGACTATCTGTGGCAAAACGCCACCCTGCGCGCCCGCGTGGTGGCAGGCAAGGAGCAGGAGGGGGCCAAGTTCAAGGATTACTTCGAACACGACGAACCTCTGCACAAGGCCCCCTCCCACCGGGTGCTGGCCATGCTGCGCGGCCGCAACGAAGGGATCCTCAATCTGGCGCTGGTCACCGGTGAGGATGAGGGTGCCAGCCCCTGCGAAGGGATCATTGCCCACCACCTCAAGCTCAATCTGCAGAACCGCCCGGCCGACAAATGGTTGCAAGGGGTGGTGAGCTGGACCTGGAAGATCAAGCTCTCCCTGCAGATGGAAACCGAGCTAATCGGCCGCATCCGTGAATCAGCCGAAGACGAGGCGATCAAGGTGTTCGCCATGAACCTCAAGGATCTGCTGATGGCGGCCCCGGCGGGCATGCGCTGCACCATGGGGCTGGATCCGGGCATCCGAACCGGGGTCAAGGTTGCCGTGGTGGATGCCACCGGCAAGCTGGTCGATCACGCCACCATCTATCCGTTCGAACCGAAACGACAGATTGATCAGAGCCTCAAGACCCTGAGCGAGCTGTGCCAGAAACACAAGGTCGAGCTCCTCAGTATCGGCAACGGCACCGCCTCGCGGGAGACTGACCGGCTGGTGAGCGATCTGTTCGAGCGCTACCCCGCCGCCAAGGCGCAGAAGATAGTAGTCAGCGAAGCGGGGGCCTCGGTCTACTCCGCCTCCGAGCTCGCCTCCCAGGAGTTCCCGGATCTCGACGTCTCGATCCGTGGCGCCGTCTCCATCGCCCGCCGCCTGCAAGACCCACTGGCCGAGCTGGTCAAGATCGATCCCAAGAGCATCGGGGTGGGCCAGTATCAGCACGACGTCGGCCAGAGCCAGCTGGCCCGCCGGCTGGATGCGGTGGTCGAGGATTGCGTGAATGCGGTCGGTGTGGATGTGAATACCGCCTCGGTCGCCCTGCTCAACCGGGTTTCCGGCCTCTCCCAGACGTTGGCCCAGAACATCGTCGCCTACCGGGATGAGCACGGCGCCTTCAAGAGCCGTCAGCAGTTGCTGAAAGTAAGCCGACTCGGCCCCAAAGCCTTCGAACAGTGCGCCGGCTTCCTGCGCATTCGCGGCGGCAGCAATCCCCTCGACAGCTCGGCGGTGCACCCGGAGTCCTATCCGGTGGTTGAGCGGATCCTCGCCAAGCTGGAGCAGACCGTGGAGAGCCTGCTCGGCAACAGCAGCCTGCTGCGCAGCCTGAAACCGGACGATTACACCGATGAGCAATTCGGTGTGCCTACCGTCACCGACATCATCGGCGAGCTGGACAAACCGGGCCGCGACCCGCGCCCCGAGTTCAAAACCGCGACCTTCAAGGAAGGGGTGGAGCAGATCAGCGACCTGGTGCCAGAGATGGTACTGGAAGGGGTGGTCACCAACGTCACCAACTTCGGCGCCTTCGTCGATATCGGTGTTCATCAGGATGGTCTGGTGCATATCTCCTCCCTGACCGACCGTTTCATCAAGGATCCCCGTGAGGTGGTCAAAGCGGGCGATATTGTGCGGGTCAAGGTGCTGGAAGTGGACGCTCCGCGCAAGCGGATCAGTCTGATCATGCGTCTCGACGAAAAGGCAGGGCAACCCGCCCGCAAGCCGGCTGAAGCGCGCAACAGCAGTGCTGGCAACACCAAACCAAGAAATGAGCCGCGCCAAAACGCCCCAATGGGTGGTGCTATGGGCAACGCCTTCGCGGCAGCGCTTTCCAAAGCGAAAAAGTAATGACACCGTCCGGAACGCCTCTGAATGCAAAAAGCCCCGCAAGGGGCTTTTTTACACGCAAAGCTCAGAATCACTGCGCCAGGGCAGCAAGAATGCTCTCGGGCTCTCCATGCTGGGCCAGCACCTCCCGCAGTCGGTTGAATGCCTTGCAGGCCTCTTGCGGATACTTGCCGTAAGAGACGACGCCGGTGTGGCTCCAGCCAGCCGCCAGCATCACTTTCTTCTTGAAACTGGTTCCTTCAGTTCCCCCTCCCCCGAGCTGCATCAGAAACTGCTCCATCTGCAGGTGGGGGGGCGGTACACGGGAGAAGGTGGTGAAATCTTCCGCTTTGACTTCATCGAAATGCATGACAGCTCCTGTGAAATTGGAATGGGCCTGATCTTCAGGTTAGTTGCAAAACAGGCAAAGCAGCTGAAAGTTTGGCGAGGGTGATTCAGATATGCAGACTGAGGGACTGGGTCGAGGCCGGGCTGACAGCCTGTTGATAGTGGCCCGCGATGACGCTGTTGCGCTTGTCCATATAGGCACTCAGCACGCCGCCCGATTTTGCGCTCTGCTCGGCCATCAGCTCTTTGCGCGCCTTGGCTTCACTGGCGGCGGCGCTGCGCGCGACGGCCAAATCCTGCGCAGAAGGCTCGGCAGGCGCCAGCGCTGCAGAGCGGATCTGCTGCATCTTGGCGATGGTAGCGGCAGGGTCACCGGGTACGACACTGGTATCGATCTGGACTTCGCCACCCGTCGCATAACGCTTGCCATCCGGCCCTTGCGTAAACTGATAGGTGGGTGAGCTAGCGTACTCTCCACCCGCAGACTGGTGAGCCTGCTCATGAGTACGCACCTCCTTGTCACGCTCGACAAGATCCTGAACCTGCTGCTCTTGCCGCTGTTGCTGCTCCTGCTGTTTGGGATCTTGCTGCTTGCGCTGCCCATCCTCACCAGTTGCCTCAACAAAGCGATTGTCTGGCAGTGTCGTCGGGGCTAATTGCCCGGTTTCACGGCTGTTCTGGGAGCTCTGATTGCTGGAGGCCTGACCGGCTTTGGATTTCTCTTTCTGGGAGCCGACTTCGGATTCGGCAACGGAGGCTTGGCCCGCTCGGGCCTGCGGGATCAGTTCTGCCCGGCGATTATCCGTCCTCGCCGCTTCCACCTGGGGTTGCAGCTGTGTCGGGATAAGAGGGGGCAGACTGACATTGATGTTCATCTCACACCCGGATGTCGATCAGGGTTCCCATCATGTCGCTGGCGGTCTGCACTACCTTGGCGGAAGCACCAGCCTGCTGCTCGGCCACCTTGAGGTTGGCAAGCTCATCGGTCACTTGCACCTGATCCCCGCTGGGGGTGTTGAGGCGGGCGATCTGATTGGATGCCTTGTCGGCAATCTGCTCAGCTCGCTGAAATCCCTGTACCCCGCTGTTGAAAGCAGAATCAATACGCATGGTGTTACTCCTCTGGTCACAGCTTAATTATCCGCCAGACCAGAGGATTAATGAAGCTTGCAGGCTGTTTTTTAGCCAACAAAATCTCGAACGATTTCAACGAATTCGTCAGGATGGGAGATAAAAGGCGCGTGTGAGGCCTTGTTGAGGGTCACACTGCGGCTGGCTGGGTAGAGATCATCCAGCAGGGGAATGGCCGCCTTGGGTACCAATGAATCCAGTCGGCCATAGATCCGCAACCAGGGCAGATCCAGCTCCCGCAGCGGTTCGCGCAGGTCAACGTCGGCCAACAGCGTCAGTCCGGCCTCGAGTGCGGCAAACTGGGGTGCCGGGCGCTCGGCCAGCCAGTGGCGCAACTGACGGATATCGTCCCGGGCATGTTCACTGCCCATTGCCTGGATCGCCAGAAAGCGCTCTATGGTCTGGCGAAAATCTCCCGCCAACATCTGATTGAAGCCGGTCAGTACCTTGGGGGCAATTCCGGGCCACTCGTCCCGCGCCATAAAGCAGGGAGAGCTGGCTACCGTGATCAGGGAGTGCAACCGATCGGGATGAGTCAGCGCCAGCTGGCTTGCTACCAGACCACCGAGGGACCAGCCAAGCAGATGGCACTTCTGCGGCAAGATGGCAGCCACCTGCTCGGCAAGCCAGGGCTGGCTATAATCCACCTCGTCTGCCAGCGGGCTGTTACCAAAGCCGGGCAAGTCCACCAGATGAACCCGATAGTGGGGCGCCAACTGTTGGGCTATGCCATGCCAGACCGCACCGTTCATCCCCCATCCGTGCAACAGCACCAGATCGGGCCCCTGGCCAAAGCGCTCTACCGATATGCTCATCTAGACTCAAGATCCCTGTTCATGCTCTTGGGGTCAGCATGTTAAAGCGACTGCTCGCTAAAGCAAGCCCGCTGCTCGGCAGCCACGGTGACTGGCAAGGGAGTTGCCTGCTCTGTCATCAACCTTGCGACAACGAGCCCCTGCTATGCAGCTGGTGTCGGCAGGCGCTGCACCAGTCACAGCCAAGATGCCGCCTCTGCGCCGCACCGCTGACAGACTATATAGAAGAGAGCATACCGGTCTGTGGTCGCTGCCAGCGCAGACCTCCCCCCTGGGAGCGGTTGCAGGTGATTGGCGACTACCAAACCCCCTATCCCATGCTGATCCCCCGGCTCAAATATTCCGGCCAGATCCTGCTGGCGCCGCTACTGGCACGCCTCTTGGCCGATCATCTGGATGGCCGCGAGCCGCCGGAGGCGATCATTCCGGTTCCCCTGCACTGGTGGCGGCAGTGGCGGCGCGGGTTCAATCAGGCGGAGGAGATCGCGCAAGCCCTTGGCGAGTTCACCGACATTCTCTGCGACAACACCCTATTACAGCGCATCAAGGCGACCCCGCAGCAAACAACCCTGAGCGCCGGGCAACGCCGGCGCAATCTGCGCGGGGCATTCCGGATCCGCCCCCACCACTATCGCCATGTCGCCCTGCTCGATGACGTCGTGACCACAGGCGCCACCGCCGGGCAGCTCAGCCGTTTGCTCCATGAGAGCGGCATCACAAAGGTAGAAGTGTGGGCAATCTGTCGTACCCTGCGGCACAGCAAGTAGCCATCGGCATGCTACCCAAGCATTAATAACCGCGTTATCATGAATACCCTAGTCGTACACTCAGGTTTATGAGGATAGTGATGATCAGCATTTCCGACGCCGCCCAGGCCCATTTCCGTAAACTGCTGGAAAAACAGCCTGATGGCACCAATATCCGGGTGTTTGTGGTCAATCCGGGAACCCAGAATGCCGAGTGTGGCGTATCGTATTGCCCGCCCGATGCCGTGGACCCGGAAGATCAACACCTGCCCTTCAGCGGCTTCGACTGCATGGTCGATCCCCTGAGCGCCCCCTTCCTGGTGGATGCCACCATCGACTTCGTGACCGATCAGATGGGCTCCCAGCTCACCCTGAAAGCACCGAACGCCAAGATGCGTAAAGTGGCCGATGACGCGCCGCTAATCGAGCGCATCGAGTACGTGTTGATGTCCGAAGTGAACCCCATGCTGGCCGGTCACGGTGGCAAGGTCACCCTGGTCGAGCTGACTGAAGACAAACTGGCCATCCTGCAGTTTGGCGGCGGTTGCAACGGTTGCTCCATGGTCGATTACACCCTGAAAGAGGGGATCGAGAAGCAGCTGTTGGAGAAGTTCCCGGGTGAGCTCAACGGCGTGAAAGACGCCACCGAGCACCAGCGCGGCGACCACTCTTACTACTGATTTGCAGCCCTTGCAGCAAAGAAAAGGCCCCGCCA
>NZ_CAWNZT010000368.1:8044-19307 GCF_963878965.1 Aeromonas sp. HMWF015
GCATGGGCAATTGGCAGATTACTCGTCCTTCTTGTCTCGCGACAGCAGGGCGATGGCCGCCTCTTTCGGGTTCTTACCCTCGTAGAGCACCTTGAAGATCTGCTCGCAGATGGGCATCTCGACGCCGCAGCGGGCCGCCAGCAGATGCACCTCTTTGGTGTTGCGATATCCCTCCACCACCTGACCGATCTCGGTCATGGCGGTGTTCACATCCTTGCCAGCCCCGAGGGCCAGCCCGAAGCGACGGTTGCGCGACTGGTTGTCGGTACAGGTGAGCACCAGATCCCCGAGCCCCGCCATCCCCATAAAGGTTTTGGCATCGGCACCCAGCGCCGCACCCAGACGCTGCATCTCCACCAGACCCCGGGTGATGAGTGCGGTTCTGGCATTGGCGCCAAACCCGAGCCCGTCGGAGAGACCGGCACCGATGGCGATGACGTTCTTCACCGCCCCACCCAGCTGCAAGCCAACGAAGTCCGGATTGGTATAGACCCGGAACGAGCGGCCACAGTGCAGCAGATGGGAGAGATCGTCGGCGAACTCATCGTGGGTCGAGGCGACCGAGATGGCGGTCGGCAGACCGGCAGCCAGCTCCTTGGCGAAGGTGGGGCCGGAGATCACCGCCAGCGGTATCTCGTCACCCAGTACGTCGCGGGCCACATCCTGCAGCAGACGGCCACTGTCCGGCTCCAGACCCTTGGTGGCCCAGGCGATACGGGTATCGGGGCGCAGGAAAGGTTTGATCCGGGTCAGCACATCACCAAATACATGGCTCGGCACGACCAGCAGCAGCACGGGGGCAGCCTGTACCGCACGTTGCAGATCCGCAGTCAGTTGCAGATCGGCAGGAAAAGGGACATCAGGCAAAAATGCCTTGTTGCAGCGGTCTTGTTCCAGCTCGGCGACATGAACGGGGTCGTGACCCCACAGCAGGGTCGAATGACCGTTGCGCGCCAGAGAAATGGCAAGGGCGGAGCCATAAGACCCCGCCCCCAAGACCGAGATAGCGATCTGATCAGCCATTATCAGGCTTCCGCAGTCGCCTGCTGGGCCTGTGCTTGCGCCATGTGCTGGGCAAACAGGGCATCGAAGTTGACCGGTGCCAGGTTCAGCTGCGGGAAGGAACCCTTGCTCACCATGTTGGCCACGGCTTCGCGGGCATACGGGAACAGGATGTTCGGGCAGAAGGCAGCCAGGCAGTGAGCCAGTTGCGGCTCCGGCAGGTTACCGATGGTGAAGATACCGGCTTGCTGTACTTCGCACAGGAAGGCAGTTTCGGTTTCCAGTTTGCAGGTCACGGTCAGGGTCAGGACAACCTCGTAGACGTTCTCAGCCAGGATGTTGGTCTTGGTATCCATATCCAGCTTGACGTCCGGCTGCCACTCTTTCTGGAAGATGTGCGGGGTGTTCGGCGCTTCGAAAGAGACATCCTTGGTGTAAACACGCTGGATGTGGAATTCCGGTTGTACTTCCTGGTTGTTGATCTCGTCAGCCATTTCGTTTGATTCCTTGTTATATGGATAAGTGGGCTCAGGCCCTGCTTAAATCAGCGTTTCTTGGTTACCGGCAGATTTTCTGCACGCCATTGGGCCATGCCACCGCCGAGCACATAAACCTGCTTGAAGCCAGCTTTGCTCAACTGACGGCCCGCGCCGCCCGCAGTCATTCCCGACTCGCACACCACTATGATGGGGGCATCTTTATGCTTTTCAACCGGGCCCAGATTATTGCTCTGGATCTGGGTCAGCGGCAGGTGCTGGGCACCGGCCAGGTGGCCCTTGGTGAACTCGTCCTGACTGCGAATATCCACCACGGTGGCGTTCTCGCGGTTGATCAGCAGGGTCGCGGTGTGATTGTTGACGGTTTTTACCGGAGACAAACGGGCACGCACAGTGGTGTAAACCAGGGTGCCAGCCAGACCCAACCAGGCTGCGGTCAGCAGCGGGTTACGGGCCGCAAAATCCAAATACTCTTGCATCTTCTACTATCCAGGGACCAAGACAAGGGCCCGAGTATACATGGGGGTATTGATAAGATCAGCCATCTTGGCGGCAAAGCGCGAGCAGGCTCCCATCATCTTTGGGCAGCGAGCATGGCAGGAAGGGCATGGCTTGCGGGGCCGCGGGAGCGCCCCTTGGCTATCAGGTGACTATTTCGGCAGATGTAGTAATATTACGCTAGTTTCATTTCCCGCATTTTTTCCAATCCGAGAGGACATAGTCTTATGTCAACAGCTAAGAAACCTTTGGTTCTGGTCATCATGGACGGTTGGGGCTACAGCACCAAGCAAGAGCACAACGCCGTCGCTGCCGCCAAGACTCCCAACCTCGATCGTCTGGCCCGTGACTACACCAGCACCCTGATCTCCGGCTCCGGTCTGGACGTCGGTCTGCCGGATGGCCAGATGGGCAACTCCGAAGTGGGCCACGTCAACATCGGCGCCGGTCGCATCGTCTATCAGGAGCTGACCCGCATCTCCAAAGACATCCAGGACGGCGACTTCTTCCAGAACGTCGAGCTGGCCAAGGCTGTTGACGCTGCCGTCACCAACGGCAAAGCCGTTCACATCATGGGTCTCATGTCTCCGGGTGGCGTACACAGCCACGAAGAGCACATCATGGGCATGATCGAAATGGCTACCAAGCGTGGCGCCGAGAAGATCTATCTGCACGCCTTCCTGGATGGCCGCGACGTTCCGCCGCGCTCCGCCCAGTCCTCCATCGAGCTGTTCGACGCCCTGTTCGCCGAGCTGGGCAAGGGTCGTTTCGCCTCCATGATCGGCCGCTACTTCGCCATGGACCGTGACAACCGCTGGGATCGCGTGCAGCAAGCCTATGACCTGATGACCCAGGGCAAGGGCGAGTTCACCGCCGAGAGCGCCACCGAAGCGCTGGCTGCCGCCTATGCTCGCGACGAGAACGACGAGTTCGTCAAAGCCACCCGCATCGGCGAAGCTGCCCCGATGATCGACGGCGATGCGCTGATTTTCATGAACTTCCGTGCCGACCGTGCCCGTGAAATCACCCGCGCCTTCGTTGACACCGACTTCACCGGCTTCGCCCGTGCAGTCGAGCCGAAGCTGAACTTCGTGATGCTGACCGAATACGCGGCCGACATCAAAACTGCCTGTGCCTACCCGCCGACCGCTCTGGTCAATACCCTGGGTGAGTGGCTGGCCAAGCAGGGCAAGACCCAGCTGCGCATCTCCGAAACCGAGAAGTATGCTCACGTCACCTTCTTCTTCAACGGTGGCGAAGAGTCCTGCTTCACCGGCGAAGATCGCGAGATCGTGGCCAGCCCGAAAGTGGCGACCTATGACCTGCAGCCGGAAATGAGCTCCGAAGAGCTGACCGACAAGCTGGTTGCGGCCATCAAGAGCGGCAAGTACGACGTCATCATCTGTAACTACCCGAATGGCGACATGGTTGGTCACACCGGTGTGTTCGATGCCGCCGTCAAAGCCTGTGAAGCCGTTGACCACTGCATCGGTCGCGTGACCGACGCCCTGGCCGAAGTGGGTGGCGAGTGCCTGATCACTGCCGACCACGGTAACGCCGAGAAGATGCTGGACGAAGAGACTGGTCAGGCCCACACCGCCCACACCAATCTGCCGGTTCCGCTCATCTATTTCGGTCGCAAAGCCGAGGTGGTTGAAGGTGGCAAACTGTCCGATCTGGCCCCCACCATGCTGACCCTGATGGGTCTGCCGGTGCCGCCGGAAATGACTGGCAAGCCCCTGATGATTCTGAAATAATCCTTCCCCATGCGGGGATGCGAAGTTATTTCACAGAAAACCAGTCGCGTCGGCCTGTTGGCCGGCGCGCTGTTTTTTTGCCTGTCGTTTGGCGCCAGCACACCGGCTTTGGCCGCCAATCAGCAGCTGGGCACCATGCAGTCCCAGATCAAAGAGCAACAGAAGACCATCAAGCTCAGCAAGCAGGAGCTTGCCAAGCTCAACACCCAGCTCAAGGCTGACGAGCAGGCCATCTCGGCCGCCGCCGCCAAACTCAACCAGACCAGGCAGCAGTTGAAGCAGAACCAGCAGACGCTGGCGACCCTGCAAAAAGACAAGCTGGCGCTGGAAGTTCAAGCCAAACATCAAAAGCAGTTGCTGGCCAAACAGGCGGAGAGCGCCTTTCAAGCGGGCAACCACGACTACCTGAAACTGCTGCTCAATCAGCAGGATCCGGCCAAACTGAGCCGCTCCCTCGACTACTACGACTACCTCAACAAGGCCCGCATCGAGGCCATCGACGCCCTGCGCGCCACCCGTGACAAGCTGGCGAAAAACCAGCAGGCCACCAAAGAGACCGAAACCAGACTGCAGACCCTGCTTGCCGAACAGCAGGAGCATCACCAGACCCTGCTGGCCAGCCAGCAGAGCCGGGCCAAGGTGCGCAACCAGTTGCAGCAGTCGGTACAGGATGACGAGCAGAAGCTCACCAAGCTGGTCAAGGCGGAGAAGGCGCTGAAAGCCCGGCTGGAAGAGCTGCGCCGCAAGCGGGAAGAGCAGGAGCGCCGTGAACGGGCCGAGCGGGAACGGCTGGCCAAGCTGAAAGCGGAGCAGGAGCGTCAGCGCAAGCTGGCCGAACAGCGCCGCGCCGAGCAGCAACGACTCGCCGCCCAGCAGAACAAAACCGTCAAACCGGCAGAACCGACCGAAGAGGTAGCCAGCAGCAAACCGGAGCGCGGCTCGGGCATCAGCAGTGCCGGTCACTACAGTGGTCTCAAGACCAATGGCAGCCTGCGCTGGCCGGTACAGGGACCGATCCTCATCTCCTACGGTTCGCCGCGCACCGCCCAGCTCAAGTGGAAAGGCACCCTGATCGGCGCCAGCGAAGGGACCCAGGTCAAGGCGGTCGCACCGGGACAAGTGGTTTACGCCGACTGGCTCGACGGCTTCGGTATGCTGCTGGTAATCGATCACGGTAAGGGCTATATGAGCCTCTACGGTCACAATCAGTCGCTGCTTCGTCAGGTGGGCCAGAATGTGGAACAGGGTGAACCGGTGGCACTGGTCGGTGACAGTGGCGGTCAGGACAGACCGGGCCTCTACTTCGAAATTCGCTATCAGGGCGAGGCGATCAACCCGACCAAATGGCTGGCCAAGGGTTGAGTCAACCCGGCCGACAAACGCGTCACACGCTCACTAGCAAAAGCCTGCCTCACGCAGGCTTTTGTCATTTCAGGAGTACAGCAACCCGCTGTCACTCCCATTTGATGAAAAATTACCTATTTTTTCGCTCGGCTCAGGGGAAGACAACCAGACCTATCTGCTCCAGCAATGTCTGCTGCTGATCCTCGTTGATCTGTACTCCCTGCAGATCGACCCGGCGCAGATCCAGCCCTGGCAGATCGCACTGGCGCAGATCGCAGCCCTGCAGCTTGAAGCTGGTCCAGTCAATCTGGCCAAACTCGGAGCCGCTGAGATCGGAACCCGCCAGCGAGGCACCAAACAGGTTGGCCCCCTGCCAACGGTTGCCGGTCAGCTCGCACTTCTCCAGCAGGCAGCCCTCGAAGCTGGCGTAGCTGAAGTTGTTGCCGGTCAGATGGGCCTCGCAGAAGTAGCTTTTGGCGGTGATCTGGTTGGCGAAGCTGGCATGGCTGAAGTTGATACCGACCGCCTGACAGTTGCGCAGCTCCAACCCCAGACACTGGCTGCGGC
Source organism: Aeromonas sp. HMWF015 (assembly GCF_963878965.1). NCBI lineage: Bacteria > Pseudomonadati > Pseudomonadota > Gammaproteobacteria > Aeromonadales > Aeromonadaceae > Aeromonas > Aeromonas sp. HMWF015. Next base: position 13,710 of record NZ_CAWNZT010000368.1, read on the forward strand.
TGCAATCGGCCATGGTGAGATCGCAGCGTAGAAAGCTGGCCTCGCGCAGATCGCAACCCTGCAACAGGCAGCCCCGTTCACTCTCCCGATCGTAGAAGCTGCAGTCAATGAAGCGGCTATCGCTCAAATCCAGCCAGGAGAAATTGCATCCGATAAAGCGGCACTCCGAGAACAGCTCCCCCTCCACATCCTGTTGCTCGAACCGGACATCCACGAACTGCTTGCCTCTGATCATCGGAAAACTCCTGCAAAAACGGCTTCATATGCTGACTTTATCCGCCAAAAACGGTAATGTTACATGTAACATCCACCCTGGACACCCCTATGAGCCCCACCCGCAAGCGCCGCCCCACCCTGCAAGATATCGCCGACCAGACCGGCGTGACCAAGATGACTGTCAGCCGCTATCTGCGCGACCCGCAGACCGTGGCGGAGGGGACCCGCGAGCGGATCGCGGCTGTGGTGGAAGAGCTGGGTTATATCCCCAACCGGGCACCGGATATTCTCTCCAACGCGACCAGCAAGGCGATCGGCATCCTGATCCCCTCCCTCTCCAATCAGGTTTTCTCGGCGGTGATCCACGGCATCGAGTCGGTGACCCGACCGGCCGGTTACCAGACCCTGCTGGCCCACTACGGCTACAGCCCGGAGCGGGAGGAGGAGCAGGTCGCGTCCCTGCTCTCCTATCACGTGGATGGGCTGATCCTCTCCGACAGCCAGCACACAGAGCGCACTCGCAAGATGATCGCCACCGCCGGCATTCCGGTGGTAGAGACCATGGATCTGCCGCAAACCCCCATCGATATGGTGGTCGGCATGGACCATAGAGCAGCGGCCCGGGCCATGGTAACAGAGATGCTGCGCCGGGGCCGTCGCAAGGTGGTCTATCTGGGGGCGCGGCTCGACGTGCGTACCCAGCTGCGGATGGAGGGTTACTATCAGGCGATGACCGACTTCGGCCTTACCGGCCAGCATCTGCTGACCGAACAATCCTCCAGCTTCACCCTGGGGGGCGAGTTGCTGGATCAGGCGCTGGTGCGCTATCCCGACCTCGACGGCCTGTTCTGCACCAACGATGACCTGGCGGTGGGCGCCCTGCTGCAGTGTCAGGCAAAGTGGATCCCGGTGCCCCAGCAGATCGCCATCGCCGGTTGCAACGCTCTCGACATCGGCCACGCCATGACCCCCAAACTGGCCAGTATCGCCACCCCGCGGGAAGCGATCGGTCGGGAGGCGGCCACCATGCTGCTGGCGCGTCTCAACGGCCAATCCCAACCCGACACCCGCAAGGATATCGGCTTCTCCCTCTATGTCGGGGAGAGTCTGGGCTGACCCCCAGCCATCATGGCGTGTTTAACCGCTATGATGGCGCATCCTGCAACCTCTTATCACCATCCTCTGCTCTATGCTGGCCCGGCATTACAGCCACATTTCAGGAGCAGAAAATGAACAACACCGAACGATTGCGAGCCTGCCTGCAGCGCGTTGTCTGCGATCCTCGCTTTACCCTGGCCGAGCTCGACCAGTGGTTCACCCCGGATTACTGCCAGCAGGTGAACGGCGAGCAGCTCGACTACATTGCCTTTTGCCAGCACATTGCGGCGCTGAGAGCTCATCTGGCCGAAGCCACTATCGAGTTCGTCGCCACAATCGCGCAAGGGAACAGGGTGCACTCGACCCATGTGGTGCGATCTACCCGCCACGATGGCGCCCCGCTGGTCTGCAAGGTGAGCGGTCTCTTCACCTTTCGCGACGGCAAGATCTGCCAGACCGACGAGGTGACCTGCCTGCTGAGCGGCAGCAAGCAGGATGCCGACATAGGTTCACGACGCTGAGCCACGCCGGGCGAAGCGCTGGAGCGCGCGGGAGAAGGCGGCGGGATCTTCGTAACCGAGCAGGTCTGCAATCTGCACCGATGTGACCCCCTGATACTGCAACTGGCGAGCCCGCCCCATCACCACCTGCTCGCGCCACTGGCGGAAGGTACAACCCAGCTGCTGGAGGAAAAGCCGGTTGATAGTGCGCAGCGAAGCGCCGCAATCCATGGCCAGCTCGGCAAGCATGGTGTTGATTGAGGGCGCCTGACAGAAACGCTCCAGCACCCGCAGCAGGCGCGGGTCGAGGTTGGCCGCCAGCGCAGGCTGGGCTGCTTGCGGAGTAGCTCGCACCAACTCGTGGCCAATCACTGTCAGATAGGCCTCCTGCTCGGTCCCCTCCTCCAGATCGCTCAGGCGGGCAAAAAGCCCTGCCAGCAGCGGCGTTACCTGCCGCAGACCAAAAGGGGCTGATGTGGACGAATCGGTATAGATAAGCGACAGGCGAGAGTGGCGCAGCACGCGAAACTCGTGCTCCCAGCCCGTAGGAATAAAGCAGAGCTGGCCGGCAACCAGCAGCTCGCTGGCAGCACCGCCGGTGATAACGCCACCACCTTCGTGCATGTAGCAATACTGGGCCTGCGGATGACAATGCAGCGGAGTGAAGTGCCCTTGCGGGCAGGAGCGATGGAGAAAGGACATATCGGCCAGCCGGATAAGAAACCGACCACGACCATAAGGGAGCAGACGGCACCCTGTAAATGGCTTTTCCGCTGTCAGAATGGCCAAAAGAAGCAGGCCACCCGAGGGTGGCCTGTTTGGTTTTCTGCACAACTGATGCTTAGCGTTTTACCAACTCAACCGCTTCGCGGGAGAGGCGAGTCACCTCTTCCCAGTTGCCGCTCTTGACCGCATCGGCCGGCAGCATCCAGGAGCCGCCGACGGTGGCCACGCACTTGAGCGCCAGATAGTCGGCCACGTTTTTCGGGCCGATACCGCCGGTCGGGCAGAACTTCACCTGGGGCAACGGCGCGGCAATGGCGGAGAGCGCCTTGGTGCCGCCGTTCGCTTCAGCCGGGAAGAACTTCAGGTGGTCGTAGCCCGCTTCCAGCGCCTGCATCACTTCAGACGGAGTAGCTACGCCCGGGATCAGCGGTGCAGTGCTCTTGGCTGCGTGGGCCAGCAGGGCCGGGGTCATCCCCGGGGAGATGACGAAACGAGCACCGGCAGCAACGGCTGCGTCAAACTGCTCGCAGTTGAGCACGGTACCGGCACCGACCATGGCATCCGGCATCGCCTTGGCAATGAGGGCGATGGCATCGAGCGCCACCGGGGTGCGCAGGGTGATTTCGAAGACAGAGATGCCGCCGTCGAGCAGCGCCTTGGCCATCGGCAGGGCCTGATCCAGCTCGTTGATAACCATCACGGGTACCAGCGGGGAGGCGGCAAACACATCGGCCGGGGTCACTTTCCAGTTCTGCATAGCTCTTCCTTAGTCAAAGATGGTAGCGCCACACTCGGCGCTCGATACCGCGCGACGCATCACGCTGAACAGTTCACGGCCCCACCCCTCTTGTTCCAGAGTGAGGTCAATCTCGGCCTGGGTACGGCCACTCAAATCGGTCAGACAGTCGAGGCTGCCGTTTACCGCGTCAACCCGCAGCAGGTCGCCGTCAGCAAGCAGGCCGATGGCCCCGCCGTGCAGCGCTTCCGGAGTGACGTGGATGGCGGCCGGGATCTTGCCGGAGGCACCGGAGAGACGACCATCGGTGACCAGCGCCACCTTGTAACCCGCCTTCTGCAGGTTGCCGAGCACCGGCATCAGCTTGTGCAGCTCCGGCATGCCGTTGGCGGCCGGGCCATTGTGGCGCACCACGATCACGGCATCCTGATTGAGATCGCCCGCCTTGTAGGCCGCTTCCACCGCATGTTGGGAGGAGAAGACCCGCGCCGGTGCTTCAATCACCCGATACTCGGGAGCCACGGCGGAGACCTTGACCACGGCGCGGCCCAGATTGCCCGCCAGCAGCTTGGTGCCGCCGGTGGCCTGGAACACGCTACCGGAAGGTGAAAGCACGCTCACATCGCCGCTTTCGCCCACCGGCTGCCATACCAGCTGGCCATCGACCAGTGCCGGACGGCTGAGGTAATCCTGCATCTCGCCAAAGACCGGAGTGGCATCCATGTGGATCAGCCCCTCTTGCGCCAGACGGCGCATCAGGCCGGGCACGCCGCCCGCCTGCTCGAAGGCGTTGACGTCGGCCGGGCCGTTCGGGTACATGCGAACCAAGAGCGGCACCACGTCGGAGAGATCGCTGATGTCATCCCAGGTCAGTACCAGACCGGCCGCGCGGGCCAGCGCCACCATGTGGATGCTGTGGTTGGTGCTGCCGCCGGAGGCGAGCAGGGCCACCAGACCGTTGACCAGCGAGCGCTCATCCAGCACCTCGCTCAGCGGGCGATAGGCCGGGGAACCCGGGATCATGGCGCTGATACGGCGGGCCGCTTCGCCGGTCAGGGCGCGGCGCAGCTCGCTATGCGGGTGCACAAAGGCGGAGCCCGGCAGCATCAGGCCCATGGCCTCGAACACCAGCTGGTTAGTGTTGGCGGTGCCGTAGAAGGTGCAGGTGCCCGCCGCGTGGTAGGCGCCGCACTCCATCTCCAGCAGGGCATCACGGCCCACTTCACCGGCGGCGTACTTCTGACGCACCTCCACCTTCTCGTCGTTGCTGATGCCGCTCGCCATCGGGCCAGCAGGAACAAATGCAGTCGGCAGGTGAGCGTGAGAGAGGGCCCCCATGATCTGACCCGGAGCGATCTTGTCGCAGATACCGAGCAGCAGGGTGGCATCAAAGGTGTTGTGAGAGAGCGACAGTGCGGTCGCCTGGGCGATCAGGTCGCGGGAGAAGAGGGACATATCCATCCCCGGCTGACCCTGGGTCACGCCGTCGCACATGGCGGGCACGCCACCGGCGACCTGGGCACTGTGGCCCAGCTCGGCCAGTACCGCCTTGATCTGATCCGGATAGCCCTGATAGGGCTGATGGGCGCTCAGCATATCGTTGTAGGCGGTGACGATGCCGACGTTGGCACGGGTCATATCGAGAATGCGACCCTTCTCGTCACTGCTGCAGGCGGCCACGGCGTGGGCCAGGTTGCCGCAGGCCAGCGCGGCGCGGGTCTTGCCCTGCTCTGCCTGACGCTGGATGCGGGCCAGAAATGCCTGACGACGGGCGACACTGCGCTCACGGATGCGGGCGGTGACGTCGGAAATTACCTGATGAATCATTGGGCTTGCTCCAATGCTGTGACGGCGCGGTCAACCACCTGTTCGAAGGTGCCGTCGATATCAATGTGGAATACACCGGCTTCGCCATCCGGGCGCTCCAGGGTATCGAACTGACTTTGTACCATGCTTTCACGCATGAAGTGGCCCTTGCGGGCACGCATCCGCTCGAGGATCAGCGGCTGGCTGCCATCGAGGAAGATGAAGCTGACCGACTCGTTGCCTTCGCGGATCTGGTCGCGGTACTTCTTTTTGAGGGCGGAACAGACAATGATGCCGGTCTCGTTCTTCTGCTCGAGACTGTAGGCGGCGTCGCGGATCCGCTCCAGCCAGGGGGCACGATCCTCATCGTTGAGGGGGTTGCCACCAGCCATCTTCTGGATGTTGGCCTTGGGGTGCAGGTCATCACCATCGATGAACTTGGCGCCCAGCGCTTCGGCCACTTTCAGGCCCACGCTGGATTTGCCGCTACCACACACACCCATCACGATAATGCAC
>NZ_CAWNZT010000369.1:0-25700 GCF_963878965.1 Aeromonas sp. HMWF015
TGGCCGAGCAGGGTATCGCCTCCCAGCTGCAGCCAGCGCTGGGTCAGCTGCTCGGCGCGTGCCTCCAGCTCTGGCAGATGTTGCTGGCGCACCGCCAGCTGGCGGGCCAGCTCCTGACGCTCGCTCTCGCAATGGATGTATTGATGATTGAGCCGATCCCATTCGAGTTCGAGGCTTCTGACCCGCTCCGCCAGCTGACCCAGGATCCCCGCCACTTGTGGTTGGCTCTGGCTGTAGGGGTGCTCCCCGGAACCGCACAGCGGGCAAGGTTCGCCATCGCTCAGGATATGGCGATACTGCTCGAAGCTGGCGATGGCGCGGGACTGCTCCAGCGCATGGCGCGCCTCATCCCGCTGCAGGGCGAGCCGCTCGCGGGCGGGGGCCAGCTCTTCGCCAAGGGTGGCGAGCTTGCCCAGCGCCTGCTCCAGCTGGGCAACCTCCTGCTGCAAGCGGCCATGTTGTTCGCCGTGGTTGCGGCCATAATCGGCCAGCTCCAGCAGCTGGCGCAGCTGGCCCAGCTGTTCGGTTTGCTGCTGCCACTGCTCCTGCGCCTTGGCGAGGCGGCTCTCCCACTGCTGCTCCTGCAACTCGTTCTGTTGCTGTTGCAGCCGAGCTTGTTCATGTTGCCAGTAGTCGCGCTCTTGCTGGCCTTGCTCCAGCTGGCGCTGCAACTGTTGCAGGGCGCGCAGCTTGTGATCCCGCAGGGTGAGCAGTTGCTGCAGCTTGTCGGCATCCTCGGCCCAATCCTGCATGGCGCTGAGCAGGGGCTGCCACTGGCGGGCCACCGGTGCCAGCTCCTTGTGCTCTTCGAGCCAAAGGCCCCACTGCTGGTGCTGCTGCTTGAGCAGCTCCACCTGTCGGCTCTGCTCGCGCCAGCCCTGCTCCAGCGTGAGTTGCACTTCTCGCTCCTGTGCCCCCTCCAGCTGGATCTTCTGCAACTGCTGCACTTTCTCCCTGATGCGGGTATCGAGCTCTTGTGCCCGCTTGAGTTCGGGTTGCAGGGCACCCCATTCCCGCTCGGCGGCGATCTTCTCCGCCAGCAACTGCTGTTCGGTCAGCGCGCTCTGCTGGGTCTGCTCCTCGAGTTTGGCAAGCTCCGGCCCCAGCTCGGCGATCACCTTCTCCTGCTGCTGTACCTCAAGGGTGAGGCGGGCCAGCTCGTCGTGATCGGCTCGGGCCACCTGGGCCTGTTCGGCACGGGCAAACTCCTCGCGCTCGGGGGCCGCGGCGCCGTGGGCCTGCAGGGCGGCATCGAGCGCCGCCTGTCCATCGGCGCAGCCCTGCAGCTGGGCGGCAATGCGGCTGTTGAGGTCGCGCAAGTCCTGCATCAGCAGCTGCTGTTGCTGCTCGTGCTTGAGGGTGGTGGAGAGGCTCACCTGCTGGCTTACCCACTGTTCGCGGGTCGCTTCATCCATCAGCGCCACGTCGCCGAGGCGCTGGTCGATGGTGGCCAGCTTCTGCTGCTCTTCCCGCGCCCGTTCATAGGTCTGGATGGAGATGGCGGAGTAAAGCTCGGTGCCGGTCATCCGTTCGAGCAGGGCGGAGCGCTCGTTGGCATCCGATTTGAGGAAGGCGGCAAACTCCCCCTGCGGCAGGATCACCGCGCGGCGGAACTGCTCCCAGGAGAGACCCACCAGCTCGTCGATGCGATCCTGCAGCTCCCGCTTGCTGCCGGAGAATACTTGCCCGGACTCCACATCGGTCAGGGTGCGCTCCTGCGCCTGAAAACGCCCCTCCGAGCGGTTTCGCGCCCGGCGCACCGCCCAGCGGGCCAGCCAGATGCGGCCATCGCAGCCACGAAACTGCACCTCGGCAAAGCCGCTGGCGTGGCCGCGACTGAGGATGCCGCGCACGTCGTTGGCCTTGAGTTTCTCCTCATCATCCATGCGGCCCACTTCGGCCACATTCTTGCGATTGGCGATAAAGCGCGGCATCTCGTCGTAGAGGGCCAGACAAATGGCGTCGAGCAATGTGCTCTTGCCTGCGCCGGTATTGCCGGTGATGGCAAACAGACCCGCGGCGCCGAGCGCCCCCCTGGTAAAGTCGATGGTGAAGGGGCCGGTCAGACTGGCCAGATTCTCACCTGACAGAGACAAGATTTTCATTGGTTTGACTCCTTCACCTGCTCCAGGATCTCTTCAAACGAGGCAACCAACCCAGCCTCGGGCTCCCCCTCGAACTGGCGCTGATAGCAGAGGCGAAACACCTCGGTGGGGGAGAGCTCATCGAGCCTGCGCCGCTCGCGACCATCGGCCAGCCCTTCCCCCGTGCCCTGATATTGGGTGCTGATGCGGGCCAGACGCACCGGTTTATCTGCGATGGCGGCGAGAATGCGCTCGCGGATGCGGGCCTCGGGCTTGGGCAGTAGCAGCCGCACTTCGAGGAAGGGCTGTGCCTCTTGTGGACAATCAGGCAGCTCGAGCGATGCGATGGCGTTCAGCGCGTCGTCGAGGGTGCTCTGGGGCAGGCGGATCATCTCCACCGCGCGGGGCACCGGGATCCGCTCCAGCCCGGCCAGTTTCCCCTCTGCAAAGGTCACTTCCAGCACCTGATGGTTGTAGTTCGCTTCGGCAAGCGAAAGCGGCAGCGCCTCCCCGCAGCGGGCGCGCCCTTCGGCCAGCACCTCGGCGTAGACCTGTCGAACCCCTTCGATCAGCCTGTCTTGTCCTTCTTCCAACGACTCTACCCGCAGATCGCTGCTGCGCAGGAAGGGCACGGCTGCGCACCATGCGGCGATCTTGCCCTCCCGGTCTTGCAGCGGTACCAGCAGACGGTCGGTCTCGAGCTTGCCCTCACTGTCGCGGCTGATGCTGCCCACCAGATGCAGATCGAAGGCGCGAAGCAGTTCGTGTGGGGCATCGAGCTTGGAGGGGGAGTCGTGGTTGCCGCCGATCAGCACCATGTTGAGGTGGGGCATCTCGGCACGCAGCCGCGCCAGAAAACGGTAGAGCTGTTGCCAGGCACTGGCGGGGGGATTGGCGGTATCAAACAGATCACCCGCTACCAGCAGGGCATCGATCTCGCGCGCCTTGAGGGTGTCACTCAGCCAGTCGAGAAAGGCATCGTGTTCAAAACGGCGGTCATGGCCATGAAGTTGATGGCCAAGGTGCCAGTCGGCGGTATGGAGGATTTTCATTGGAAAGCAGCCCGGTTGCAGGGATGGTGCCGGTGGCACCCGATGGAGACAAGATGAGGATGCCCCTTGCTTTTTTCAAGTAAAACAGGGGGCTGGCATCGATTCAGGCGGGTTCGCAGCACATCCGGTATTGGGGGTGGCCGGTGAGGGGATCGGGCTCCTCGGCCTCGATGACAAAACCGTGGCGGCGATAGAAACGCACCGCCTGATCGTTCTCGACAAAGACCCGGGCGTGGAGCGACGCCCCCTGACGCTTGGCCTCCAGTAGCAGGGCGTGGCCGACACCGCGGCCCTGACGGTCGGGGCGCACGAAGAGGGCGGCGAGATAGTTGTCCACCATCGCCATGAAACCGAGCAGATCGCCGCGCTCCTCGAACACCCAGATGGCGGCGCGATCGAGATAGCGGGTACGCAGATCCTCCTGGGCCTGCCACCAGCAGGAGGCATCGACGAAATCGTGGGCCTGCAGGGAGGCCAGCAACCAGATTTCGACGATTTCTTCCATGTCTTCCGGGCGACTGGGCCGCAACATACTTTCATCCTTATTAACAATTTACTTTCGCAGTCTAGGAGAACTTGATGAACAAACAGGTGACATAAATGAGACCCTGTGAGGTCGATCGCCCTTTATTTAGCGAGAATGATTGGCTGATCACAAAGCGCCTCTCTAGTACAATGCCCGCCGGACAATCTAGAGACCGAGGACGCCATGTGGTTTAAAAACCTGCAGATTTATCGCTTTACCCGCCCCTTTGACCTGACCGTTGATCAGCTGGAAACCCAGCTGGAAGCCTGTGCCTTCACCCCTTGCGGCAGTCAGGACATCTCCCGTTTCGGGTGGGTCAAGCCCCTTGGCAAATTCGGCTCAACTCTGACCCACTCTGCCTCCGGCCATATCCTCATCTGCGCCCGCAAAGAGGAGAAGATGCTGCCCGGTACCGTGGTCAAGGAGATGCTGGCCGAGAAGGTAGAGGCGATCGAGTTCGAACAGGGACGCGCCCTCAAGAAGAAAGAGAAGGAGGCGCTGAAAGAGGAGATCCTCCACACCCTGCTGCCCCGTGCCTTCAGTCGTACCAGCCAGACCTTCGCCTGGATCAATCCGGCCGACAATTTGATGGTGGTGGACGCAGGTTCTGCCAAGAAGGCGGACGATCTGCTGGCGCTGTTGCGCAAATCCATCGGCTCCCTGCCGGTGGTGCCGGTGGCTCTCAAGAACCCGCCCGAGATCACCATGACCGAGTGGCTGAACGAGGGCAACCTGCCCGCTTCCTTCACGCTGGAAGATGAAGCCGAGCTGCGCAGTGCCATGGAGCACGGCGGCATCATCCGCTGCAAGCAGCAGGATCTGATGACGGATGAAATCAAGAACCATCTGGCCAACGACAAGCTGGTGACCAAGCTGGCCCTTAACTGGGGCGAGACCGTCAGCTTCGTGCTGGGGGATGATCTCTCCATCAAGCGCCTGAAATTCAGCGAAGAGCTGCGCGAGCAGAACGACGACGTCACCAGCGAAGATCCGGCCGCCCGTCTGGATGCAGATTTCGCGCTGGTGACCGCTGAGCTGTCCCAGTTTATCCCGGCGCTGTTTGCCGCCCTGGGTGGCGAAGAGCAGTCCATCTAACCGGACTTGCACCTGTTTGGCCTCTGCCATCCCATCGTAAAAGCCGCCTTCGGGCGGTTTTTTTATATCTATTGCGGATAGCCATTATTGATAGATGAGTAAGATATTGATCTTGTTCAATAACTTGAGCTGTCAGCGCCAATCGTGACATAGTCCCTCTTTATGGTCATAAAACAGACAAGGAGAGTGTCATGTTGCGCAAACCTCTGGGGCTCGCTATCGCCCTTGCCCTGCTGGCCGGTTGTGCCAGTGACAACGGCTTTCACTACACCCCGCCAGCCCAGACCCTGATCGCACCCGAAGCCGCCAGTGGCTGGACCGACAAACAGGGCTGGCAGGGCCATGATTTCATGGTGGCGGCCGCCAACCCGCTGGCGGTGGATGCGGGCTACCAGATCATCAAGGCCGGTGGCAGTGCCGTCGATGCCGCCATTGCGGTGCAGCTGGTGTTGACGCTGGTGGAGCCGCAATCCTCCGGGATCGGTGGCGGGACGCTGCTGCTGGTGTGGGATGGCCGCAAGGTGAGTGCGGTGGATGGCCGCGAGACGGCGCCGGCTGCCGCCACCGACCAGCTGTTTATGCAAGATGGCAAGCCGCTGGCGTTTTATGACGGGGTGGTCGGGGGCCGCTCGGTCGGCGTTCCCGGTACCCTGCGCGCCCTGGCGCTGGCCCATCAGCGTTATGGCAAGCTGCCCTGGGCTGCGCTGTTCGAGCCCGCCATCACGCTGGCAGAACAAGGATTTGTGATAAGTCCACGGCTGGCCACATTGCTGGCCAAGGATCCCTATCTGGCACGGGATCCGCAGGCGCGAGCCTACTTCTATCAGGTTGATGGCAGCCCCAAAACGGCGGGCACCCGGCTGACCAACCCGGCGCTGGCCAAGGTGCTGCGCACTCTGGCTACAGAGGGGGCGGATGCCTTCTATCGGGGGCCGCTGGCGGATGCCATGGTGGCCAAGGTACGCCAGCATCCCACCAATCCCGGGGTACTGGCGGCCACAGATCTGGCCAGCTATCAGGCCAAACTGCGGGATGGCCTCTGCTTTGACTATCGCCAGAGCAAGATCTGCGGTTTCCCCACTCCCTCATCCGGCACCCTGGCACTCGGCCAGATCTTCGGCATGCTGGAGAGCCGCGATATGGCGGCCCTCAAGCCGATCACCACGAAGGAGGGGGGACTGGCTGCTTCCAGCGAGGCTATCCACCTCTACAGCGAAGCGGCGCGTCTGGCCTTCGCCGATCGCAACCAGTACGTCGCCGACAGCGATTTTGTCAGCGTGCCGGTGCAGGGGTTGCTGGACAAGGGCTATCTGGCCGAGCGCGGCAAGCTGGTTGGTCAGCGTTCCATGGGGATTGCCAAGCCCGGTACGCCGCCACTGGCGCTGGCACGCGGCAAGGATGCGACCCCGGAACTCCCCTCTACCAGCCATGTCTCGATCGTCGACAAGGCGGGGATGGCTATCTCCATGACCAGCTCCATCGAGGATGGTTTCGGGTCGCGTCAGATGGTCAACGGCTACCTGCTCAACAACCAGCTCACCGATTTCTCCTTCACCTCGGTGGATGCCGCCGGTCTGCCGGTGGCAAACCGGGTGGAGCCGGGCAAGCGGCCCCGCTCCTCCATGTCACCCCTGCTGGTGTTTGACAAGCCAAGCGGCGAGCTGACCATGACGCTGGGCTCGCCGGGGGGCTCCGCCATTATCAACTACGTGGGCAAGACCCTGCTCGGTACCCAGGATTGGGGCCTGAACCTGCAACAGGCCATCAACCTGCCCAACTTTGGCAGCCGCAACGGCCCCACCGAGCTGGAAGCGGGACGCACCCCCATGTCGGTGGTCGAGGGATTGAAGGCGAGGGGACACGAGGTGGTATTGAACGAGCAGACCTCCGGCCTGCAGGGGGTTGAGCGCAACGCTGGCGGCTGGTTTGGCGCAGCGGATCCGCGCCGGGAAGGGATCGCCAAGGGGGAGTGAGGTTCCCATAGCAACAAGGCCAGCATAATGCTGGCCTTGTTGTTGATGGAGCGTGACGGAGCGCTTACTGGATACCCAACAGCTCCACATCAAAAATCAGCACTGATCCCGGCGGGATTTTGCCCGCGGCGCGGTCGCCGTAGGCGAGGTTGGCGGGGATGTAGAAACGGGTCTTCTCACCTTCCACCATCAGCTGTACCCCTTCGGTCCAGCCGGCGATCACCTGATTGAGGCCAAATTCGATGGGCTCGCCACGGGCAACCGAGCTGTCAAAGACGGTACCGTCCAGCAACTTGCCCTCGTAGTGCACCTTCACCTTGCTGGTGGCAGTGGGGTGAACGGTGCCGGTGCCCGGGGTCAGCACTTCGTACTGCAGGCCGGAGGCGGTGGTGGTCACCAGCGGTTTGTCCTTGTTGCTGGCGAGGAACTCGGCGCCAATCCGCACGTTGTCGGCCGCCAGCTTCTTGTTGTTGCTGCTGGAGTAGAAGTAGTAGGCCACACCGGCGATGAGCAGCGCGATCAGTATGAATTTCATCGGTTTTTCCTGTTCCATGAAATGTAAAAAGTGCAATGAGGACGCCATCTTATCGCGCACCGCCCCTGATGGCGAGCCACAGGGCAGGAGGATGTGTACGGGCAGGCAAAGCTCGGCGACTTGGACGCAAAAAGGGGCGAGTCGCTGACTCGCCCCTTGTCATGGTTGTGACGCTTACTTGGCAGCCACCATCATCAGGGCGGGCAGGGCGAAGAAGAGACCCGCCACATAACCCAGTGCCAGCAGCTTGTTCTCGCTGCCTACCCGGGCAAGCCCCTCGGCGGCGCGCACCGGCAGGTCACGCAGGAAGGGGATGCCATAGATGAGCACCACGGCGAAGAGGTTGAACAGCACGTGGACCAGCGCGATGGTCATGGCCAGCTGGGCTCCGGCTCCGCTGATGGCGGTGGCAGCCAGCAGGGCGGTGATGGTGGTACCGATATTGGCCCCCAGGGTGAAGGGGTAGAGCTGACGGGTGCTGAACACGCCGCCGCCGGCCAGCGGGATCATCAGGCTGGTGGTGGTGGAGGAGGACTGCACCATGATGGTCACCAGCGCACCGGAGGTAATGCCGGTCAGCGGGCCACGGCCCAGCGCCTTGTGCAGCACCTCTTTGGCGCGGCCAACCAGTACCTGTTGCAGCACTTTGCCGAGATACGTGACGCAGGCGAGGATCAGCAGGATACCGATGATGATAGTGGCGATGGCGGCACCCTTGCCCGGCAGGAAGGCAACGGCGCTGTCAATCAGCTGCTGGGCCGGAGCGGTCAGCGGCTTCATGAAATCCATGCCCTTCATCGACATGTTGGCGGAGCCTACCAGCAGGTTGGCCAGCCACTCGGCGCTGTGTTGCAGCAGACCGAACATCAGCTCCAGCGGCAGGAAGATGAACACCGCCAGCAGGTTGAAAAAGTCGTGCACGGTGGCGGCGGCGAAGGCGCGGCGGAACTCGGCGCGATCCCGCACATGGCCCATGGAGACGATGGTGTTGGTGATGGTGGTGCCGAGGTTGGCACCCATCACCATGGGGATGGCCATGCTGATGGGCAGGCCGCCAGCCACCAGACCGACGATCACCGAGGTGACGGTGCTGGAGGATTGCACCAGCGCGGTAGCGAGAATACCCAGCAGCAGGGCGACAAAGGGGTTGTTGGCAAAGGCGAAGATCTGGGCTGCGCCCTCGGCGCCGCCGGAGAAATCTTTGAAGCCGTGGGAGATGGCGCCCACGGCGACCAGGATCAGGTAGACCAGTACGATGACACTCATCCAGTTGAACAGGGCGCGGGTCGCGGGCGGCTGTGACAAGGAGTGATGGTGTTGCATAAAGCCTCTTGAGACGGTCGTTCCGTCTTGGGTTGTTGATGACCCGCGCATTTAATCAGTGGTTAATGACAGAAATATGACAACGTGACATTTCGATGATGTTTTTATGACGACGAACTGCGGCGACAGGCGCTGACCGAGCCGGTTGGCTCTGGGATGGCAAAAGGGGGGACGAGAGCACTGCCGCCTTGTCAGCCGGAATGTGATCGCTACACTGCGCCCCTTTATTGGCAAGCAGGAGTAAACAAGATGATGCGTGCATGGATCCTCTCTCTGTCGCTGGGGCTGCTCTCGGCAGGGGCACAGGCCAGCCTGTTGAAAACCGACTGCAACCTCGACAAGGCCCTCAAAAACGAAGCGGTGAATGCCACTCTGGGTGTCAAGGGCAACTGTGATACCAGCAAGCTGGTGAAGCAGGAGAAAGAGAAGGTGAAAGCCGAGGTGCAAAAAGGCCGTACCGACCTGCTGGGCGAGCAGCGCGCCGATCTCAAGGAGAGCGGCAACGGTATGCAGCAGAAGATGGACAAGGCAAACCAGCAGCTGCACAAGGCAGAGCAGGATGCCAAAACCATCGCTCGCGATCCGCTCAAGGCTGCAGCGACCGCGGTGCTGGATAAGCAGTAAGCAGACCGGGCCCAAGCCCGTGTGACCGGCAAGAGACCGGAAGCAAAAAGGGGAGCCATGGCTCCCCTTCTGTCTATCCGTTATCCGCAAAGGATCAGGCGTCAGCCGCTTCCTCGTACTGACGGAACGGGATACGGAACACCGCCAGACGCAGGAACAGATAGGTTGCGCCGAGGCCAGCCCAGATCAGGCCCAGCTCCAGCGAGCTCTGCTCCAGGTTGATCCAGAGGGCACCGATGGTGGCGGCACCGAGCAGCGGCATCAACAGGTAGATGACGTGATCCTTGAGGGTCTTGTTGCGCTTCTCGCGTACCCAGAACTGACCGATCACCGACAGATTGACGAAGCTGAACGCCACCAGTGCGCCGAAGTTGACCAGCGCCAGCGCGGTATCCAGATCAAACGACACGGCGGAGAGGGCCAGACCGCCCACCATCAGCACGTTGATGGCCGGGGTGCGGTATTTCGGGTGGATGTAGCCAAACACCCGCTCCGGGATCATGCGGTCACGCCCCATCACGTAGAGGATGCGCGACACACCGGCGTGAGCCGCCATGCCGGAGGCCAGTACCGCGACCGTGGTGCAGACCAGAACCACCGACTGGAAGAAGGTGCCGCCAACGTAGAGGGCGATCTCCGGCAGTACCGCATCCGGATGCTGGAAGCGGGCGAGGCTCGGGAAGTAGAGCTGCAGGCAGTAGGAGACCACCACGAAGATGATGCCGCCGATAAGGGCAGTCAGCACGATCGCCTTGGGGATCACCTTGCCGGCGTTCGGGGTCTCTTCGGAGAGGGAGCTCAGACCGTCAAAGCCCAGGAACGAGAAGCAGAGGATGGTGGCACCGGTAAAGAGCGGTACCAGCTGTGCTGACTCGAAGTGGAACGGACGGCTGCTCATCAGGGTGCCAGCCCCTTCACCGTGGTAGATGCCCCACGCCATCAGGCCGATAAAGAGGGTGATGATGGCCAGCTGGATCACCACGATCAGACCGTTGAAGTTGGCCACCAGATTGATGCCGCGCAGGTTCAGGAAGGTCATCACGGTCACCAGACCGAAGATGAACACCCAGGGCTCGACGCCCGGGAACATGGCGGTCAGGTAGATCTTGGCCAGCAGAATATTGATCATCGGCATGAACATGTAGTCGAGCAGGGAGGACCAGCCGACCATGAAACCGACGTAGGGGTTGAACACCTTCTGGGCATAGGTATAGGCAGAGCCCGCAGAGGGGAACTTGCGTACCAGATGTCCGTAGCTGAGAGCGGTGAGCAGGATGCCACCCAGAGCCAGCAGATAGGCGGTGGCGACCCGGCCATCGGTGATGTCACCGACGATGGCGAAGGTGTCGAAGACAGCCATGGGGGTCAGATAGGCCAGACCCATCACAATCACTTGTGTCAGGGTAAGGGTCTTGAGCAGCTTGGCGTTTTGCGATGCCATTACGCTTTCTCCTCAATCAGTGCCGCAGCACGTGCTTGCAACGAGCGCAGGGATACGATGGATTCGCAAGCCTGTACATCAAGGGCGCCGGGGAGGCGCATACCGGGCTGTACCGGCAGGAAAGCATTAAAACGCCCCATTGTTATCCTCTCAACGTCGGGAGATTGTTTGGCAATCTCGAATATCACTTCCGGAAACGTTCCGGCCTCTTGTGGTGGGTTTGTACTGCACTTCAAAAATACAAAAACCGATGTCGCAGTGAACATCGGTCCTTTATTGGCGGCGTATTGTGCATTCGGTCAGCCCCCTTGACAAGCAAAAAAGGGCGGATTAACGCATTTTTTTGCATACGCACGGGGCAGGTAAGTGGTCACTCGCCCCCTGCAGCCGTCCCCGAGCCGCTCCCCCTTTTTCGGGGGGGAAGAGAACCCTGTCATGGCGTATGAAAAATCGGCAAATCGGGGCTGCAGGGTGCATAGCGCCTCAACATTGATCCTGATCATATTTGGCGGAGCTCCCCCGGGCTCGAGTCCAGCGAACTTATCGGCTGGCGGGTGATGGGAGGGGTTGAAGTGGAAAAAGATCTATTGCATATCCATTCATATTAATGACTGGGGATGGGGGGCTATGCGGCTTGAGCCATGGCACGGCGAGCAGTCCGGCTGGGTAGTTATTTGAAATCAGTCACACTTCCTGCAGAAACCGCATTTCTGGCAACCTGTGCTGCTGGCAACCAGTGAGCCGCAAAAACAACAAGGAGCCCGCAGGCTCCTTGTTCTCTATCGGTGGAAGGGGCGCCAGCGGTTACTGGGCGATCTCCACCTTGTCGGCGGTATGCAGCGGGATGCGGAACACGGTGAGGCGCAGGAACAGGTAGATGGCCCCCAGCGCCGCCCAGATCAGCCCCAGCTCGAAGGAGGAGGGTTCGAGGTTGAGCCACAGTACCCCGATGCAGGCGGCGCCACAGAGCGGCAGCAGCAGGTACATCAGGTGATCCTTGAGACACTTGTTGCGGCCCAGCTTCACATAGAAGTGGGCAATCACCGCCAGATTGACGAAGGTGAAGGCCACCAGAGCGCCGAAGTTGATCAGCGCCAGCGCCATCTCCAGATCCAGCGACACCGCAGAGAGGGCCAGCAGGCCGACCAGCAGCACGTTGAACGCCGGGGTCTGCCACTTCGGATGGATGTAGCCGAAGAAGCGGGCGGGCAGGGCGCGATCACGACCCATCACGTAGAGCAGGCGCGATACACCGGCGTGGGAGGCGAGCCCCGAGGCCAGCACCGCTACTGTGGTGCAGACCAGCACCACCGCCTGGAACAGCTTGCCGCCCACATAGAGGGCGATCTCCGGCAGTACCGCATCCGGATGCTGGAAGCGGGAGATGTCCGGGAAGTAGAGCTGCAGGAAGTAGGAGGTGGTGACGAACAGCACACCGCCGATCAGCGCCGTCAGCACGATGGCGCGGGGGATCACCCGATCCGCGTCCGGGGTCTCTTCCGACAGGGTGCTGATGGCGTCAAAGCCGAGGAACGACAGACAGAGGATGGAGGCCCCCATCAGCAGCGGTGACACCTGGATCTGCTCGGAGAAGAAGGGGCGGCTGCTGGCCACGGTCCCCAGCCCTTCACCGTTGTGAACGCCCCAGGCGATCAGGCCGATGAAGATGGCGATGATGCTGAACTGCATCACCACGATCAGGCTGTTGAAGTTGGCCACCAGCTTGATGCCGCGCAGGTTGAGGGCGGTCATCACCGCCGCCAGACCGAAGATATAGGTCCAGGGCTCTACGTTCGGGAAGAGGGCTTCGAGATAGATCTTGGCCAGCAGCATGTTGATCATCGGCATGAACATGTAGTCGAGCAGGGAGGTCCAGCCCACCATAAAGCCGACATAGGGGTGAAACACCTTCTGGGCATAGGTATAGGCGGAGCCGGCTGACGGGAACTTGCGCACCAGATGGCCGTAGCTCAGGGCAGTGAACAGCATGCCGATGAGGGCAAACAGGTAGGCGGTCGGCACATGGCCTTCGGTGATCTCGGTAACGATGCCGAAGGTGTCGAACACAGCCATGGGGGTGAGGTACGCCAGTCCCATAACCACGACCTGCCACAGTTTGAGGGTCTTTTTCAGACCAACCTGCTGGGCCGCCATTATGCATGTTCCTCATGCAGTGCCAGAGTGGCACGGTCCATCAACGAAACCGGGAGAGAGGCCCGGGAATCAAGGGCGCCAGGGCGGCGCATACCGGCCATGGCCGGTTGGAAAGCATTGAGATGCCCCATGTTGTTCCTCACTAGACTTGGTGTCGGGAGACTGCTGCCAATCTCGCTATCTTTTCCGGGGGTGATCCGGCCTCGTTTATGGGTGTGTTCACTGTCTAAAAAAGAACCGATGCCATTGTTTTGCATCGGTTCTTTCAGTGGCGGCGCATTGTGCATTTGCAGGGCCCCCTTGACAAGAAAAAAAGGGGGCAAAATTGCATTTATTTGCACAGGTGAGTGGTCACTTTCCTGCTGGTCAGGCCAGCACGGCCTCCAGTGATTTTTCAAGGAGTTGCAGCCCCTCGTCAATCACTGCCGCAGGGGCTGTCAGGGGGGCGAGAAAACGGATGACATTTGCACGCACCCCGCATGAGAGCAGGACCAGACCGCGTTTGCCCGCCTCGGCCACCAGACGTTTGGTGAGGTCGGGATCGGGCTGGCTGGCATCACGGCGTTTCACCAGCTCCATGGCTACCATGGCACCGGGGCCGCGAATTTGACCTATGCAGTCAAAACGCTCGGCTATGCGTTCCAGCCCCGCCTTGATCTGCTCCCCCTGATCCAGCGCTTTCTGGTTGAGTTTCTCCTCGTCGATCACCTGCAATACCGCCAGCGCGGCGGCGCAGGCAATGGGGGAACCGGCATAGGTACCACCCAGACCACCCGGCTTGGCCGCGTTCATGATCTCTGCCTTGCCCACCACCGCCGAGAGAGGGAAGCCCCCCGCCAGACTCTTGGCCAACGTCATGATGTCCGGCTCGATGCCGGCATACTCGGTGGCGAAGGTCTTGCCGGTGCGGCAAAAACCGCTCTGGATCTCGTCGCAGATCAGCAGAATGCCGTGCTGGTCGCAGACGCTGCGCAGCTTCTGCATAAAGCTCGGGGAGGCGGGATAGAAGCCCCCTTCGCCCTGTACCGGCTCGATAATGATGGCGGCAACCCGGCTCGGCTCGATGTCGGCGCTGAAGCAGAGCTCGAGGGCGTGCAGGGCATCCTCTTCACTTACCCCGAGATAATCGGCGGGGAAGGGGATGTGGTAGACCTCCCCCGGGAAGGGGCCAAAGCCGGTCTTGTAGGGCACTACCTTGCCGGTGAGCGCCATCCCCATCATGGTGCGACCGTGAAAGCCCCCCTTGAAGGCGATGGTGCCGCTGCGACCGGTGTGGGCGCGGGCAATCTTGATGGCGTTCTCGACCGCCTCGGCGCCGGTGGAGAGAAACAGGGTGCGTTTCGGGGTCGGGCCGGGCACCAGGGCGTTGAGCTTTTCGGCAAGCTCGATATAGCCCGGGTACGGGGTGACCTGAAAGCAGGTGTGACTAAACTTTTCAAGCTGATCGCGCACCGCCGCCACCACTTTGGGGTGGTTGTGGCCGGTGTTGAGCACGGCGATGCCGGAGGCAAAGTCGATGTATCGGTTGCCCTCCACATCCCACAGCTCGGCATTTTGCGCACGGTCGATAAAGACCGGCAGCAGGGTACCGACGCCATTGACCACGGCCGCTTCGCGGCGCGCTTGCCACGCCTTGTTTGATTCTGACTGACTCATCTTTCCTCCCTGAGGGGCCGCAGCCCCCGATATTCCCTGAAAATGTGGCAGGCGTTTTGGCGCCTATTACCGCCGATCAGCCCATCGGGCCAGATCGGCGGCGCCTTGTCTCTCTGTTGCAGCCCTAGCGAATGGCGCCAAAGCAGAGGTATTTGGTCTCCAGATACTCCTCCAGCCCCTCGGCGGCCCCTTCCCGGCCCAACCCCGACTCCTTGATGCCGCCAAAGGGGGCCAGCTCGGTTGAGATGATCCCCTCGTTGATGCCGACCATGCCGTATTCCAACTGTTCGGCGACGCGCCACACCCGGGCGATATCGCGGCCATAAAAGTAGGCGGCCAGGCCATAAGGGGTGTCGTTGGCAATGGCGATGGCCTCGGCTTCTGTCTCGAAGCGCACCAGCGGGGCGACCGGGCCGAAGATCTCCTCCTGCAGGATGGGATTGGTTTTATCCACCTTGCCCAAAATGGTGGGTTGGTAGAAGAGGGGACCAGCGGGGTGAGCTTCGCCCCCCAGCAGCACTTCGGCACCGGCGGCGACCGATTGCTGCACCAGCTCGGCCACCTTGCTGGCGGCAGCCGGGTTGATGAGCGGGCCGATCTGGGTGCCCTCCGCCATGCCATCTCCCACCTTGAAGGCGGCAACGGCGGCAGTCAGCTTCTCGGCGAAGGCGTCATAGACGCTGGCCTGCACCAGAATGCGGTTGGCGCAGACGCAGGTCTGCCCGGCGTTGCGGTATTTGGAGGCGAGCGCCCCGGCCACCGCGGCGTCGAGGTCGGCGTCGTCAAAGACGATAAAGGGGGCGTTGCCACCCAGCTCCAGCGACAGCTTTTTCATGGTGTCGGCGCACTGGCGCATCAGCAGTTTGCCGATGCGGGTGGAGCCGGTGAAGGAGAGCTTGCGCACCACCGGGTTGCTGCACAGCTCGTTGCCCACCGCGCTCGCCTGATGGCTGGTGACGATATTGATGACACCAGCGGGGATGCCCGCTTGCTCGGCAAGCAGCGCCAGCGCCAGCGCGCAGAGCGGCGTTTCTGCGGCGGGTTTGATGACGATAGTGCAACCGGCGGCCAGCGCCGGGCCTGCTTTGCGGGTGATCATGGCAATGGGGAAGTTCCACGGAGTGATGGCGGCGACCACGCCCACCGGCTGCTTGATGGTGGCCAACCGGCGGTCACCACTAAAGCCCGGGATGGTACGGCCATAGGCGCGCTTGCCCTCTTCGGCGAACCACTGGATAAAGCTGGCGCCGTAGGTCACTTCCCCTTTGGCTTCCGCCAGCGGCTTGCCCTGCTCGCAGGTCATGATGCGGGCCAGTTCATCGCTGTGGGCGGTGATGGCGGTAAACCAGGCGTAGAGCTTGTTGCTGCGCTCCTTGGCGGTGAGGGCTGCCCAAGCGGGTTGCGCCGCATGGGCGGCCGCGATGGCGCGGCGGGTATCCTCGGCATCCATGTCGGGCACCTGGGTAATGACGGCACCGCTGGCGGGGTTGGTGACCTCGAAGGTGCGGCCGCTGGCGGCCTCGCACCACTGTCCATCTATATAGGCGCGGGATGTGATCAAGCTGGAGTGGGATGTTGTTCCTGACATGAGAAGCCTCGAGTGTGGGTCAAAGCAGCTGGTTGCCGGAGTGAGCCGACCCTTCCTGCGCCGCTGCCGTATAAAATAATAAGCACAGGAAGACCATAATTTGAGCTGAAATGTTTTTCAAGTGTTAAATATATTTGAATTGCTGGGGGGCGCCATGCTAGAAAATGGGCTGTGTAGCGCGTTTTCTCCGGTTCGCTTGCAGGCTGCAAGTGGGCAAACGACCGGGAGATGGTAAATCAGGTGTGCAAAATAATGAACGGTTTCGCTGTGTAACATAGTGAACGGCAAGGGAAAGCTGGTCGGCTATTTTAACCAGCAGGGTAAACAGGCAGCGCCTGATCCGATGCGATCACGCGCAAGCAGGAGAGGCTGATGATGCAAGGATGCAGATATGGCGCAGCAGGGGGCTTGTCATGAGCGGGCCGCAGAGCCGGGAGAGCGTGGCTCGACCGTTGAGTGCGGCTGATGCCGGGGCGTGCACCATGGGGGAACGGCTGGCGGCGGTACGCCATCAGCTGGGGCTCTCCCAGCGGCGGGCGGCCGAGCTGAGCGGTCTGACCCACGGTGCCATCTGCATGATCGAGCAGGACAAGGTGAGCCCCTCTGTGGCCTCCCTGCAAAAGCTGCTCACCATCTATGGCCTGCCGCTGTCGCGCTTTTTCGCCGAGGAGGAGAGCCGCACTCCGGAGGTGGTGATCAAGGCGGATCAGCTGATCGAGCTGGGCAGCCAGGGGGTCTCCCTCAAGTTGGTGCACAACGGCAACAACCGCCGCCAGCTCGGCTTTATGCTGGAGACCTATCCCCCCGGCACCGACACCGGCGGTCAGGTGACCCATCAGGGGGAGGAGGTCGGCACCGTACTGGAGGGGTCGGTGATCCTGACGGTGGCGGGCCAGAGTTATCAGCTGGAGGCGGGCGACAGCTATGTGATCGACACCGGCGAGCCCCACAGCTTCAGCAATCCGTCGGGGGAGACCTGTCGCATCGTCAGCGCCCACACCCCGGCGAGCTTTTAATCCTGACAGTAGTTTGGCAACCGAACCGGTAAGGAAACAGGGATTATGACCGAACATGTAAACAGTTACTACGCAGCCAGCGCTAATAAACACGCGCCCTACCCGACATTGACCGAGCAGCTGGAGTGCGATGTCTGCGTCATCGGGGCGGGTTATACCGGCCTCTCCAGTGCGCTGCATCTGGTAGAGAAGGGCTACAAGGTGGTGGTGCTGGAGGCCGCACGTGTCGGCTTTGGCGCCAGCGGCCGCAACGGCGGCCAGATCGTCAACTCCTACAGCCGCGACATCGACACCATAGAAGCGAACTGCCCGCCGGATCAGGCCAGGCTGCTCGGTTCCATGTTGTTTGAGGGGGGCCAGATCATCCGCGAGCGGATCAAGCGCTACAACATCCAGTGCGATCTGCAGGAGGGGGGCGTCTTTGCTGCCGAGACCGAGAAGCAGCTGCACGAGCTCAAATCCCAATACGCCCGCTGGCAGAAGTGGGGCAACGACCAGCTGGAGCTGCTCGATGCCAAGGGGGTGCGCGAGGTGGTCGCGAGCGATCGCTATGTCGGCGCCCTGCTCGACAAGAGCGGCGGCCATATCCACCCCCTCAATCTGGCGTTGGGGGAGGCGGAAGCGATCCGCATCCAGGGGGGGCAGATCTTCGAACAATCCGCCGTCACCAGTATCACCCCGGGGCAGCCAGCCTTGGTCAAGACCGCCAAGGGGGCGGTGAAGGCGAGCTTTGTGGTGGTGGCGGGCAATGCCTACCTCGGCAATCTGGTGCCGGAACTGGCCAGCAAGAGCATGCCTTGCGGCACCCAGGTGATCGCCACCGAAGTGCTGGGAGAGGAGCGGGCCCGTTCACTGCTGCCGCAAAACTACTGTCTGGAGGATTGCAACTACCTGCTCGACTACTACCGCACCTCCGGCGATCACCGGCTGCTCTATGGCGGCGGCGTGGTCTATGGCGCGCGGGATCCGGCGGATATCGAGCGGCTGATCATCCCCAAGATGCTCAAGACCTTCCCGCAGCTGGCCGACGTCAAGGTGGAGTACACCTGGACCGGCAACTTCCTGCTCACCCTGTCACGGCTGCCGCAGTTTGGTCGCATCGGCCCCAACATCTACTACATGCAGGGCTACAGCGGCCACGGCGTCACCTGTACCCATCTGGCTGGCAAGCTGCTCTCCGAGGTGCTGAGCGGTCAGGCGGAGCGCTTCGATGCCTTTGCCAAACTGCCGCACTACCCCTTCCCGGGTGGTCGCCTGTTCCGTATCCCCTTCACCGCCGCGGGCGCCGCCTGGTACACCTTGCGCGACCGCTTGGGGGTATAAGAGCTGCTCTGCGAGAAATGTGTACTGGTGGGGGCCGCTTAGTTAGCGCAGATGCCAGCACCAATACCGGAAACAACAAGGCCACCGCGAGGGTGGCCTTGTTGTTTATCAAGCAGTAGCGCGCTGATTAGCTGTAGAAGGCTTCAACGGTGCCCTTGAGTTTGATCAGGATGGGCTGACCACGGCGATCCAGCGCCTTGGGGGAGGGGATCTTCACCCAACCTTCGCTGATGCAGTACTCCTCGACATCGGTGCGCTCTTTGCCGTTCAGGCGAATACCGATCGGGTGCTCGAAGCAGGTGGCCACATAGTGAGGGCTGCGGGGATTGCAGGAGAGGTGATCCGGCAGAGCCGGTTTGGTGCTGGTATCGCTCATCGATATAACCCGAAATGAATAAAAAGTGGGTCATTGTAGAGAATGCCGCCATGGCATTCAAGGCAACGCCTACCCGCCCTGCCGCAGCATGTCAGCAATCAGCCAGTGTTTGTGAGTTCAAATGCCCCGCTGCCAATGCATGATGATCTCGGCGTGGCCGCTATGCTCGCATATTCTCTGCTCCCCCTCGTGAAAGCCGTTGCGGGTGTAAAAGCGCCGCGCCTGCTCATTTTCGGCGTAGACCGTTAACTCGAGCCGGTCATATTTGGCTTTGAGGTGATCGAGCAGTTGGCGACCCAGTCCGTGTGCTTGGTGATCTGGGGAGATAAACAGGGCGGCAACAGACCCCTGATACCAGGAGATAAACCCTGCCAGCTGCCCCTGCTCCTCATAAACCCAGCTCTCGCTAGCAGGCAGATAGATATCCCGCATCGCTGCACGCTGCGCATGCCAGAAGGCTGCTGGAATAAAGTCGTGGGCTTGTACCGATGCCTGATACCAGAGCTCGACTGCGGCATCCAGATCAGTGGCGGATAATGGACGGATCATCGTGGCCTCAATTACAAAGTGTGGAAATAACGCAATGACGTAGGCTCGATAAGCGCAGCGCAATCGGGCATTCGCGGTAGCGAGAGGGGGGAGAGTTCTGAGCCACTCCCGGTTCACCACCTTGGCCAAAATGACAAGGCTATGATTTATGCAATCCCTGTTACCGTATAGTGTCGCTCGACATTGACGGTAATTTCACCCCAGCGGGAGGATTTGACTCTGGCCTGATGGGCTTGAAAAGCCGCCTCATCAACAAACTCTTCGTATACATCGAATCGGCAGGGATTGAGAGTATCTTGGTTCACCTTAAAGATCAGACAGCCGGTTTCAGATCGGGTTAACTGGATATGGTTATCAAGTTCATCCTTGACCGCAGCCAAATCGTTGGAGGGGACGATAATAAATCCTTTTAATATTACTCTGCTCATTATTCACCTTGAAGGTTGAGAGGCGTCATTATTTCATGTTGAATATTTTATTAGCATTCATTTCGGCAAACTGTCCTGATAAAGTCTGCGCCAAACTTTGTTAAAATAAGTTCTTTTCTCTCTAGTCTTGTTGATGTTTGCTTGTCTTTTATAATTGTATTTTTCAGCGTTTGAATGTCATTCATTAAATCCACCATTACTCTTGGATAGTCTTCAATTCTACGAGGGACAGAGTAATGTTTTTTCCCCACAAACTTTACTAGATCTTCATTAGTGTAATCTCGATCTTGCCATGTTATTAACCCCAGGCGAATAAGGCTAGAATATGCTTTTTCCTTTGTGGAACTATCAAGCATTTCTTGCTTACAGAAATCACCAAACTCAGTGTAAAGCACCTTTGCATCCAGTGCCGTCATTTCACTAATCACTGAAGCATAGCTTGGGTGAACATCAGATTCATATTGCGTATCCGATGCGGACAATAAAAGCTGTGCGAAGAGTTTTTGAATTTCAGGTTCTTCGGCAGAGTAGGCTACATTTTTTAATATGTTGCAGCCAAGGCGAAGTGTTGGCTCTATACGCTGTTTAAGAGGTATTTTTTCGTACCCTTCAGCATAAGTATCTCGAAATGTTTTTAAATGAAAATTTAAAAAATCTGCAGGTAAACCAACAAGATTGTCAACAACCTTCAATATCGTGTCTGCAGTTTTGCACATGGTTGAAATAGGTGCTGAAACAGCATCAACAATATCGCCTTTAAGTACAAGACCATCAGTTGTAATACTTATCTCTTTTTCACCCATTGAGTTTACCATCCTTGAACTAAGTCTTTTATAAATTATTGTCTGTTGGGCTTCATGGGGATCAGCACCGACAAGTAAATAAGGTGTATCGCCAAGTTAATCAAGCCAACGCTACCGCGCGACCATGATACCGATTGAGGCCGTTTGTGGAAGGGCAGAGGGGCAAGAATCAGTGCCGGATCAATAAATTAAAACAACTTGGGTGGCAGAAACCACAAGGCCCCCGGGGTCGGGGGCCTTGTGATTGGGCCATCACTGGCTAGGCTGAGCAGGGCAATGCCGATCAGGGCAAGTCCAGGGTAAAGCGGGCGCCGCCGAGGGGGGATTCATCGACCCGGATCTGGCCGCCATAGCTGTGGACGATTTCGGTCACCACCGCCAGACCTATGCCCTGACCGGGTGAACTGTCTGCCCGCACGCCGCGCTGGAAGATCTGTTCCGATTTGGCCGGATCGATTCCCGGGCCATCATCTTCCACTTCGATACGCAGCCGCTCGAGATGGCGGCGCACCGTCACCTTCACTTCGCTGATGGCAAACTTGCAGGCGTTGTCGAGCAGGTTACCCATCAGCTCCATCAGGTCGCCCTGTTCGCCGTGGAAGAGGGCGTCATCATCGAACTTGAAGTGGGTTTGCAGCTTCTTGTGGCGATAGACCTTGGTCAGGCTGGCCAGCAGTTTTTCAATCAGCGGCACCGGCTCGGTGCCCTTGCTGGCAAGGCGCTGGCGGCCGGTCACGGCCCGTCTGAGCTGATACTGGATCATCTGATCCATGGTGAGGATCTGCTCGTTGATGTTGTCGTGGATCTCCCGCCCCAGCTTCACTTCGCGGGTAGTGATCTGGATCAGCGCCAGCCGGGTTTTCAGGCTGTGGGCGAGATCGTTGAGGGCGTGCTGGTAGCGCTGGGTCTGCTGGCGTTCGTTCTCCAGCAGCTGGTTGATGGAGTCGGTCAGCGGGGCCAGCTCCCGCTCAAAATCGCTCGAGAGGTCATCGCGCTTGCCGGCCCGGATATCGTCGATCTGACGGGCGATGGTGCGCAGGGAGCTGAGGCTCCAGAAGGTGGTGAGCAGCAGCAGCCCGGCCAGCAGCATATAGGCGAGCAGTGCCTGTTTGGCGGTCTGGTAGAGGTAGGTGCGGGACTCTTCGTGATAGCGTTTGGCCGAGTCGATCATCACCACGTAGTAGGCGGTGGTGCCGCTGCCGGGATTGCGGATAAACCGCAGGCTGTAGACGAAGTAGCTCTCGCCGTTCTTGATGGTGTGCTTCTTGAAGAAGTAGTCGAGATCCATCCCCCCCAGATACTTCATCAGATCGCCGCAAATGGTCTGTTTGGCCTTGATTACCTCCGGCATATGGAGGCTCGACCAGACCAGATCGCCATCGGCGCGGCAGATCAGGGTATCGAGGTTGCGATCCCCTGCACCACGGGATATCCGCCCCAGCTCGACGTTCGACCCCTTGTCATCCGGCTCGGTGGAGGAAAACAGCTTGGCCAGGTTCTCCTGCATCCGGGCGCTGGCCTTCTGGGTCTGCTCCTCGACGTGGCCGAGGTAGAGGGCGTAGACGGCAAACCCCATGATCAGCGCGATGACCAGCAGCGAGCTGAGCAGCAGTTTGATGTGCAGTGAGCTGCGGATCATCTTGATGGGGCGCGGCAGATGAAACTGCATCAGTTACAGGAAAGGTTGAAGATGTAACCCTGACGCCGGATGGTGGAGATGGGTTGAATCGTCCCTTCCGGATCCAGCTTCTTGCGCAGGCGGCTCACCATCACCTCGATGGTGTTGGGGTCCCCTTCGCCGTCGCCGTAGAGCTGGTCGAGCAGTTGCTGCTTGGAGACCACCTGACGGGCGTTACGCATCAGGTACTCCAGAATGAGGTATTCAAAGCTGGTGAGCACCGCCACTTCACCGGCGATGGTCAGCTCCTTGCGGGAGAGATCCAGCTCGTAATCACCGGCCTTCACCCTGGGTGAGATAAAACCGGCGCTGCGGCGCACCAGCGCATTGAGTCGGGCCAGCAGCTCATCTTTCTGGAACGGTTTGACCAGATAGTCATCAGCACCGGCTTCCAGTCCTTCAACCTTGTCCTGCCAGTTGCCACGGGCGGTCAGCACAATGATGGGGAAAGGGATCTGCCGTTCACGCAGTTGCCGGATCAGTTGCAGGCCGTCCATATCGGGCAGACCGAGGTCGATGATGGCCACATCAATGGGATAGTCGGCGGCGTAGTGCAGTGCAATCCCGGCCTGGTCGGTGCTGTAGACCTGATTGTCGGCTTCGGTCAGCAGAGAGGAGAGGTGGTGATTGAGCAGCTTGTCGTCTTCGACCAACAGAATTTTCATGATGTGAGCGGTCATAGGGATCCAGGCTGTCAATTAGAAAGTGTATGTCGCTTCGAGTCAATTCGAATCCTAATGCATCCCGGCTGTATCAGGACTGAATCAGCGGGACTTCAGAGTTCGCGTCAACTGGTCGTTTAACCATGGTCCGGGTTGTCGATGGCCTGCTGGTCGGCAGCCATGCTGCGAAAGGTTTGATGTGATGAGAGAGATGGCCGGAAGGCTGCTGGCGCGACTGCAACAGCGTGAGCGCAGCGACCTCCTCTATATTGTCTGGCTCTGCTGGGGGGCAGCCTTGCTGCTCTACGTGCTGGGGTCGCCCTGTTTTCTGTGGCCAGTGGCGCCGATGCCGCTGGTTCTGCTTGTGTGGTTGGTGGAGAGAGTACGGATGTTTGGAAGAAACAAAGGTGGTGCGGCTACTGCGTCGGCGGGGGCCACCGTGATTGCAGCCGGTGCCCGCTTCAAGGGCGAGTTGCAGGTGGAGGGGGATCTGGAGGTGCGCGGTCAGGTCAATGGCACCATCCAGCTCATCGGTGGTGTGCTGCGCATCATGCAGGGCGGTAGCGTTGAGGGAGAGGTGAGTGCGCCCCACGTGATCATCAATGGTCTGCTGGAAGGCACCTGTACCTCTGCCGAGGTGGAGATCCTGGAGAGCGGCAAGATGCAGGGGATCTTCAAGGGGGGCAGCCTCTCCATCTGCAAGGGCGGCAACTTTGTTGGCCAGTCCCAGCCCACCGTGGCCGGCAAGGCCGATCCCGTGTTGCAAGCCTTGTCTGAAAACAGTTCGTCCGGGAGCAAGCAGCCGGAGAACAAGAGCAATGTGAAAAAGCTGCCGCACGAGCCGAAAGGCAAGTCGACCGAGGAGCTGGCCAAGCAGGCGTAATGCTCTTTGCCAGCGTGCTGTTCAGGAAAACAGAGAGGGGGCCACGATGGCCCCCTCTGCATTTCCTCATTAGCAGTTAGCTGCGGCGCGGCGGCAGCATATTGGTGAGGGTGTTGTCTTTGAGAATATGGTGGTGATAGAGGGCCGCCACCGTGTGCAGGCCGATCAGGGCGTAACCGATATTACCCAGGGTCTCGTGCACCTCCTTGATCAGCCCCTTGAGGTCTGGACTTGGGGAGAGCAGGGCAGGCAGCTCAAGCCCGAAGAAGGGGATGGGTTTGCCCGCGGCGCTCAGCAGCAGCCAGCCAAACAGCGGGGTGAGAATAAGAAAACCGTAGAGGGCGAGGTGGGCCAGTTTTGCCAGCTTGTGCATGACCGGGGAGAGCTCGGGCACGATGCGGGGTGTCGGGCTCATCCAGCGCAGGGCCAGTCTGACAAACACCAGAGCGAAAATAAGCAGCCCCAGCATAAAGTGCCACTCCTTCATGAGGTCCCGGCCAGGGTCCCCCTTGGGGAAGATATCGCGAAATTCGATCAGGGCGTAGACGGCGATCATGGCCCACAGGGTCAGCCAGTGCAGCCCGATATTCAGGGTGCCATAACGTTGTTCACTGTTCATCAGCATAGGTTTGTTCCTTCGAAGTGTTGTCACATCCGTGTGGCATCCCCGCACTCAAGAGTGTCGGGGTGAGGCCTGATCCTTTGGCGGCAACAGGCTGGCTGCCATGCTTGCCATCAACCGGCAGCCTGCGGCTGGCCTCAGTCAGAGAGGAGATGTCCTCTGCTGTCTGCATGGTATCACTGGCAATCGGGTGGATAGTCTGATCAATGCCACACAATTTACAGGCTCATTAAGCCCCTTGTGACGTGAAGAAGGCGTGAAATAGCATCCGTGATGTCGGCCCGCCCAGGTTCAGGCGGGCTCGATGGCCAGCACCATGCAATCCGGCTCGCTGATGCGAAAACGGACATTGCAGTCAAACAGCCGCACTCCGTACTCCTTCTCATCGGGCTTGCCCTTCTTGTAGGCGGGGCGCGGATCTTGTGCCAGCACTTCGCTCACCAGCTGGCGCAGCTCGGGATGGGCCTTGAGCCAGGGTTGCAACTGCTGCTCGGCCTCGGCACTGAAGCTCACCGCCAGCGGCGGGGTGGGGGCGTCGGGGGCAAAACCACCACGGGCATCCGGCAGGCTGTCGGCATAGGGAAGATAGGGTTTGATATCGACGATGGGGGTGCCATCGAGCAGATCCACCGCTCCCAGCTCCAGCCACAGCTTGCCCCGCTCGCGACCGACCCCGTGCAGTTCGACCACAGAGAGGCCAAGCGGATTGGGGCGGAAGGTGGAACGAGTGGCAAAGACGCCGACCCGTTCGTTGCCGCCAAGGCGCGGCGGGCGCACCGTCGGGTGCCAGCCCTGCGCCATGGTCTGGTGAAAGACGAAGCTGAGCCACAGATGGGAGAACTGCTCGATGCCGCGCAGCACATCCGGCTGATCGTAAGGGGGGAGCAGCTCGAGGCGGGCGCGGGCCGATTTGACCAGACCGGGCTGGCGGGGGATGGCGAACTTCTCCTTGTAGGGAGAGCGGATGATCCCGAGGGTGTCGATTTCGAACTTCATGGCGGATCCTGACTGAAAACCCCGGCAATTTAGCACAGGCGGCCCCAAAACGCAGGCTTGGCCTCATTACGCCCTTTTCTGTGGCGCTGCCGTGATCCCTGTCCCATCCCGGCCAGTCGGGGGCTGTGCCCACGCGCCAAGTTGCGTAGGGTGGAGGCAACTGGCGTGTCAGGATGAAATATGCGCACTCGCGCCTAAGGGGGAGGGAGAGGGATGAAACTGCTGATTATTGGTGGCACCGGCTTTTTGGGGCACCACCTCACCGCGCTGGCACTGGATTGGGGCCATGAAGTGACCCTGTTCAACCGTGGCC
>NZ_CAWNZT010000370.1:0-17425 GCF_963878965.1 Aeromonas sp. HMWF015
GCAGAGCGTTGAGGATCTGAAAAGAAGGATCATTTTTGCAGGGTTTTACAGTTTGAAGTCGCTCTGAATAGCTGCAAAAAAACAGTAACCTATTGAATAAATTGGAGTGTTGGTGATTTTCGTGGGATTTTAAGTTGTGGGGTAGGATCTAATTTTCTGTAGGGGAACAGCAAAAAGACATTTAGTTTCAACTAGTTAGTTGCAATGATGGATGATCTGATAACTGAAATTTTGATAGGCGTTGATCAGTCTTGATGCCCTCCCCCTCCTATGGTCGTGGGGTCTGTTCGTCCAAATGATGCCGACTCGCACGGCCCCCAAAATATTGTTACAGTGCCAGCCCTCATAAAACTCAACAACCAATATGCGTCCTTAGCAGGGAGAAAGTGATAGTGATAACAAAATCACTAGCGTGGAAAGTGAGTGCAGCAATATCCACGCTTTTGCTACAAGGGATTAGTTTTGGCGCATGGGCTGGCGGAGAACAAGTTTGCACTTCAGAACAACTAGCAGCTATCAAGGCAAGTTTGCCTTCGGGCACCGAACTTACTGCCAGCGCATGTAAGACGTTACCAAACCAGCCAGAAGTGACATTGACCTCCTACATTTTCCCAGACCGTGCAGATCGCCATGATGAAATGTCTCTACCCACTAGTGTCTGGCGAGTAGAACTCATTTCCCAAGGGAAAGTACAACAGCGGTTTGAGGAGCCTATTGAAGAAGATGCCAGCATCAGAATTGGAAGTTCCAGTATATGGCTCGACACAGCTCCTTACCTACTGGCCAAAGGAGAACGGGCCTTTGGCGTAAGATTGGATATCGGCGATGGTCCCTCCTGTGCAGACGGTTTTAGATCCAGATTCTTACATCTATTCAGACAACATAATGGAACCATTCAACGCGTAATGAACGGCGCCCCTATGCTGCACACCTACATCCGAAAAGGCGTGCCTTGCTCACCAGAGAAGATTGATTTAGAACGAGGAATATCCTACATCCAAGTCCTGCCAAGGATATCTAACGGACTGCACGATCTGAGAGTAGTAACCAAAGCGAAAACAGAGACCATAGAGCAGGACGGCTCCTCTCAAACCTCCAGTCAAAGAACATTGAGCACCACACTGCGCTTCAATGGCCATGAATACCCGGTTGGAGAATGGAATAACTTACCGAGCGAGGAGTGGTGGAAGTAACCGGCCATACCATACCCCCGCGCGGTAAATTCCTCGGATATATACAGACCCCTATAAAAGCCTGCCTTCAGCAGGCTTTGTTGTTATGAAGCTGTGGACTCGACACAATCGCTGTCGCCACTTTGTCGCCATTTAAGCAAAAGAAAAAGGCCACTATTTCTAGTGGCCTTTCGTAACTCTTTGATTTTAATGGTGCCCGAGGCCGGAATCGAACCGGCACGACGCGAACGTCGAGGGATTTTAAATCCCTTGTGTCTACCGATTTCACCACTCGGGCACCGCAATCGGTATCAAGCTCGCGTGGCGGGCTTGTCAATATGGAGGCACGTTCCGGAGTCGAACCGGACTAAACGGATTTGCAATCCGCTGCATAACCGCTTTGCTAACGCGCCATGCAAAAGAGAGTTGGCTCTCGATTGTCTGAATTTGGAGCGGGAAACGAGACTCGAACTCGCGACCCCGACCTTGGCAAGGTCGTGCTCTACCAACTGAGCTATTCCCGCATTGGTCTGGCTGACTGCCTGACTACGAGGACGCATTCTAGCGATGTTCCTCGCCCAGTCAACCAGAAATATTTAATTACCTGATCGTTCGGGCATTTTTTGCCCTTTTTGAACAGTTTTAGCGTCTTTGGCCGTTTCCTGCCTCAAATCAGCGGAAACCTCACCTTGCGGCGCAGGTGACTCACAGCTTGGCGTGGTGGGTCAAATCGCCCCAAGCGGCCTTCATGTACTGGAACATCGACCAGAAGGTGAGCACGGTGGCGACATAGAGCATCACATAGGCGAGCCACACCATCCAGACGTTGTATTGCCAAATCAGACCGGTGAGCGACACCATCTGGATCATGGTCTTCCACTTGCCAATCCAGCTGACCGCCACCGAGGAGCGTTTGCCGAGCTCGGCCATCCATTCGCGCAGGGCGGAGATGATGATCTCGCGGCCAATCATGGTCATGGCGGGGATAGTCACCCAGATGGTGTTGTAGTGTTCGACGATGACCACCAGTGCCGCAGCGACCATGATCTTGTCGGCAACCGGGTCAAGGAAGGCGCCAAAGGCGGTGGACTGATTGAGCTTGCGGGCCAGATAGCCATCAAACCAGTCGGTGGCAGCGGCCAGAATAAAGATGATGGCGGCAGCCAGATAGGACCATTGATAAGGCAGATAGAACAGGATGACGAAGACGGGAATGAGCAAAATCCGGAAAAACGTCAACAGGTTAGGTATATTTGTCATTATTTTCAGCCACTTCTTGTACGTCGCTACATAGTGCGCCAAAGCCGATTTGCGATGCAACCGCACTGGCGCCCGTCTTGGTCTTTTTAATCCATCAATCTTCTCAAAATGCGAGGGCCATTATGGCATTTACGGCCCCCCCGCGTCACGGCTCTTGTGCATCAAGGAGTTAGCGATGTTGCCATGCCGCTAACCCTGCTCAGGCGCTGTGCAAGCCGTCGTGGATGGTCTGGGCCAGCTCCTGACTGATGCCGGGTACCTTGGCCAGTTCATCCACGCTCGCCTTTTTGACCTCCTGCAGGCCGCCCAGATATTTGAGCAGCGCCTGCCGGCGCTTTGGCCCCACCCCCGGAATATCCTCCAGACTGCTGCTGGTGCGGGCCTTGGCCCGTCTAGCCCGGTGGCCGGTAATGGCAAAACGGTGGGATTCATCGCGAATATGCTGAATAAGGTGCAAAGCGGGCATATCTGCCGGCAAATGCAGCTCTTCGTGGCTCTCCCCCATAATGAGCGTTTCCAACCCCGCCTTGCGGGTGACTCCCTTGGCAATCCCCACCAGCAGCGGGTATTTGCCGCCGAGAAACTCCAGCTGACGGGCCAGGATCTCTTCGGCGCGGCGCAACTGGCCGAGGCCACCATCAATAAACAGCACATCAGGCACCTTGTCCGGCTCCTGCTGCTTGCCAAAGCGGCGCTCCAGCGCCTGCTCCATCGCCGCGTAGTCATCACCGCCAGTGATACCGTCGATATTGAAACGACGATATTCCGATGAGAGCGGCCCCTCCCGGTTGAACACCACGCAAGAGGCCACGGTGCGCTCCCCCATGGTGTGGGAGATATCGAAACACTCCATGCGGGCGATGGGGCGCTCCAGCTCCAGCAGCTCTTCCAGCTGATCGTAGCGAGCGGTGATGGTGCTCTTGTGAGCCAGCCGCGATCGCAGCGCCGTCTCGGCGTTGATGGAGGCGAGCTTGATAAAGCGGGCCCGTTCGGCGCGGGTACGGCTAACCACCCGCACCTTGTAGCCTGCGGTCTGACTCAGGGTCTCGGCGATGACGCTCTCATCCTCCAACGCCACATCGAGCAGCACCTCGCTCGGGATCTGCCGCCCCCCCTGCCCCGAGAGATAGAACTGCAGCAGGAAGGATTGCACCACCTCGTCGAGCAGGGTATCGGCCGGCACTTTCGGGAAGTAGCTGCGCGATCCGAGCACCTTGCCCTGACGGATAAAGAGCACGTGAATACAGGCAGCACCTTGCTGGAAGGCCACCCCCACCACATCCAGCTCGTCCAGCACGTTGCCGCTCACCGACTGCTGCTCGGTGACCCGGCGCAGCGCCAGGATCTGATCCCGATAGCGGGCTGCCTCTTCAAAGCGCAGATCGCCGCTAGCGGACTCCATCTTGCCCACCAATTCGCCAATCACCTGCTGGTTCTTGCCCGCCAGAAACAGCTTGGCCAGCTCCACCTGCTGGGCATATTCGGCTTCGCTCACCAGTCCAGGAACACAAGGGCCAGCGCAACGCTTGAGCTGGTAGAGCAGGCAGGGACGGGTGCGGTTGGCATAGACCGCATCCTCGCACTGGCGTACCGGAAATATTTTCTGCATCAGATGCAAACTCTCGCGCACCGCGCCGCCGGAAGGGTACGGGCCGAAGTACTCTCCTTTGATCTTGCGGGCACCGCGATGGACGCCGATGCGCGGATGCTGGTGCGCGGTGATGATGATCCAGGGGTAGGATTTGTCGTCTCGCAGCAGCACGTTATAGCGAGGCTGGTACTGCTTGATGAGGTTGTGCTCGAGGATCAGCGCCTCGGTCTCGGTGTGAGTGACGGTGACCTGGATATCGGCGATCTGGCGCACCAGGGTGCGGGTCTTGATGCTGTCGACGTTGGTGCGAAAGTAGGAAGCGAGCCGCTTTTTCAGATCCTTGGCCTTGCCCACATAGATCACGGTGCCACCGCTGTCATACATGCGGTAAACGCCGCTCTGATGGGTGACGGCGCTCAGAAACGCCTTGCTGTCGAAGAGAGGTTCGGGAGAGAGGGTCATCAGCTACTCGGCTCACACAAAGGCAAAAATTGACGGGCAGAGCATACTGCCCCCGCCGCCTGAAAAGCAAAAGGACAGAAAAGCAAAAAGGCGGCACGCGCCGCCTTTGTGACCACACGCCACCCGATTAGAGGGTATCGGCATCCAGCATGCCATAGCGAATGGCCAGATGGGTCAGTTCCACGTCACCGTTGATCCCCAGCTTGCCGAACAGCCGATAGCGGTAGCTGTTGACCGTCTTCGGGCTCAGGTTGAGCTGCTCGGAGATATCGGTCACCTTCTGCCCCTTGGTGATCATCATCATGATCTGCAGCTCGCGCTCGGAAAGGGACTTGAAGGGATTCTCGTCAGCGGAGGCAAACTGGCTGAGGGCCATCTGCTGGGCAATCTCCGGGGAGATGTAGCGCTGACCGGAGTGCACCAACCGGATCGCCTGGATCATCTCGTCAGGGGCAGCACCCTTGGTCAGGTAACCGGCGGCGCCGGCCTGCATCACCTTGGTGGGGAACGGATTTTCTGAATGAATGGTCAGCACTATGATGCGCACATCGGGGCGGATCCGCAGAATTTTGCGGGTCGCTTCCAGACCACCAATACCCGGCATGTTCATGTCCATCAGGATCACGTCCGGATGGTGTTGGCGACAGAATGTAACTGCGGTCTCGCCGCTCTGTGCCTCGCCCACCACCTTGATCCCGCGCACATCTTCAAGAATGCGTCTTATCCCTGTACGCACCAGCTCATGATCATCGACCAGGAATACATTTATCACCCAAACACCCCGTTTTATCTCGTTTTAGCCGCCCGGTTAGGGTTAACAGGGCGTCTTGCATCATAACCAAACTCGTCGCTTTGGCAAACCATGCACGCCAAAAGTTTGAGAAAACCCATGTTTAGCGTTTAAAATCAAATAATTATATAAAATTTCAAAACAAAAAACGGTGCCTTGCGACACCGTTTTTCATGACTTGAGTGTTGTGGCCATCACTTGGCCAAAAAGGCGCGCACCTTCTCCAGATCGGCCTGGGTATCCACCCCGACCGGCGGCGCTTCAAGGGCCTGGGCGACGTGGATCTTCTCCCCGTACCAGAGCACCCGCAGCTGCTCCAGCGCCTCGACCTGCTCCAGCACGCTCGGTGCCCAGTCTACGTAACGCTGGATAAAGCCGGCGCGATAGGCATAGATACCGATATGACGCTGGTAGTGGTCACCAATCTGCTCATGGCTCTTGGCAAAGCGATCCCGATCCCAGGGAATGCTGGCGCGACTGAAGTAGAGGGCGTAGCCATCCTTGTCAGTCACCACTTTCACTGCGTTCGGGTTGAACGCCTCTTCGGCATCCTTGATCGGCACCGACAAGGTCGCCATCGGCGCCGTGGCGGCGGCCAGATTATCCGCTACCTGACGAATGATGGCGGGCGGAATGAGCGGCTCATCCCCCTGCACATTGACGATGATGGTATCGGCGGCAAAGCCGTAGTGACGGCACACCTCGGCCAGACGCTCGGTGCCGGACTGGTGATCCGGTGAGGTCATGCACACCTCGACGCCGGTGCTCTGCAGTGCCTGCTGTACCCGCTCGTCATCGGTGGCAACGATCACCCGATCGGCACCTGATTGCAGAGCTTTCTCCACCACGTGCTGCACCATGGGTTTGCCATGAATATCCGCAAGCGGCTTGCCCGGCAGACGAGTTGACGCATAGCGGGCAGGAATGACGACGACGAAATTCATGACGGCAGCTCATCGCTGTTGAGCGGACGGGCACGGTTCTCCAGTAGTACCGGGATCCCCTCTTCCAGCGGATAGGCCAGCTTGTCGAAGCGACAGACCAACTCATGAACTGCTTTGTTGTAATGCAGCTTACCCTTGCAGACCGGGCAGGCGATGATGTCGAGCAACTTGATGTCCAAAGCCAAAACGATACTCCTTCAACGATGTCGCGCTGGCGGCTTCATCACGCCAACGATGGATGTCGAGCAACCAGATATTCCATACGGGACCGCTATTGGTCCACTTCTCCCCCGCTCAGGCGAGAGAGATTAATCTTGCGCCCTGGTCGCGCCCTTTGCCTTCGCCCCCAGCTTGTGCAGCAGGACATCGAGCAGGGAGGCGGGCAACTCGGCGCTGACCGGCAGATACCACCAGTTATCGAGGGCAAACGCGCGGCACTTGACCGCATCCTTCTCGGTCATCAGCAGCGGCTTGCTGACAAAGCGCCCCACCAGCTCATCCCGATCGAAGGGATGATGATCGCCGTAGGCTGCCTGCTGATCCAGCTGATAGCCGAGCCCTTCCAGGGTGGCAAAGAAGCGGGGCGGATGACCGATCCCCGCCAGCGCATCGACCTGCCCCGACAAGGGGGCAGCCAGCGGTGCATCGTCGCGCACCCGGCGCGGGGTGTCGGCGACCAGTTGCATGGGGTACTCCCCCTTGCCCGGCTCGCCGCCGTTGCAGATGATGGCGTCCACCCGTTTGAGACGAGTGACCGGCTCGCGCAGCGGCCCCATCGGCAGCAAGCAGGCGTTGCCGAAACGGCGCGCTCCGTCCACCACCACCAGCTCGATGTCGCGGGCCAGCGCATAGTGCTGCAGACCGTCGTCGGTGATGATGATATCCACCTCACCGCTTTGTTCCAGCAGTCGTACCGCGTCGGCCCGTTTCGGGGCAACCACCACCGGACAGCCGCAGCGCCGTGCAATCAGCACCGGCTCATCCCCCGCCTGCGCCGTGGTGCTGGTCTCATCCAGACGATAGGGGTAATGGGGCGCCTTGCCACCATAACCACGGCTCACCACCCCGGGGCGATAGCCGCGGGCTTGCAACTGCTCCACCAGCCAGACCACCACCGGCGTCTTGCCGTTGCCCCCGACCGAAATATTGCCCACCACGATCACCGGCAAGAAGGAGCGATACCCCTTGCGCCAGCCATGACGATAGGCGTAGCGGCGGGTGCCGCTGATGATGGCAAACAGCAGGGCAAAGGGGGCCAGCAACCAGCGCCAGCCACTTTTGCGATACCAGAGCCGTTCCAGCATCAGGCCTTGCTTCCCGCGTTGCCAAACTGAATGGCGCGCAGCTGGGCATAGGTGCCGCGCTGTTCCATCAGTGCTTCGTGGTTGCCGCGCTCGACGATATGACCTTCGTCGATCACCAGGATCTCGTCCGCCTTCTCGATGGTAGAGAGACGGTGGGCGATCACCAGCGAGGTACGCGCCTTGCAAAGCTCGTCAATGGCCGCCTGAATGTGGCGTTCGGACTCGGTATCGAGGGCCGAGGTGGCTTCATCCAGCAGCAGAACCGGCGCATCGCGCAGCAGGGCGCGCGCAATGGCCACACGCTGGCGCTGACCGCCGGAAAGGGATGCACCGTTTTCGCCAACCACAGTGTCATACCCGTTGCTCATCTTGCTGACAAACTCGTCGGCGTGAGCGATACGGGCGGCCTGCACGATCTGGTCGCGGCTGTATTTGTCTTCTGCGGCGTAGGCGATGTTGTTGGCCACCGAGTCATTGAACAGGTGAACATGCTGGGAGACCAGCGCGTACTGCTTGCGCAGCTCGCTCAACTTGTATTCGCGGATGTTGATGCCGTCCAGCAGGATCTCGCCCTGATCGATGTCGTAGAAGCGGGTCAGCAGGCTGGCAATGGTACTCTTGCCAGAGCCGGAACGGCCCACCAGCGCCACCGATTTCCCCGCCTCCACCTTGAAGCTGACTTTGTGCAGCGCCGGGGTGTCCTTGGTCGGGTAGGTGAAGGTGACGTTGCGAAACTCGATCTCGCCGCGAGCACGCTCCAGAGTGCGGGTGCCGGTATCCTGCTCCGGCTCGGTGTCGAGCAGGCCAAACAGGCTGTGGCAGGCGGTGATGGCACGCTGGAACTGGTTGTTGACGTCGGTCAGGCTTTTCAGCGGCTTGAGCAGCATCATCATGGAGGTGATCATGACGGTAAACGTACCGGCAGTCAGAGTTGATTTGACACTGTCAATGGTCGCGACGTAGAGGAAGGCAGCCAGCGCGATGGAGGCCACCATCTGCACCACAGGACTGCCGATGGCATCGGCGGCGACCATCTTCATGGTCTGCTGGCGCATGTTGTTGCTGACCTGGAAGAAGCGTTTCTCTTCCACCTTCTGGCCACCAAACATCAGCACCTCTTTGTGCCCTTTGAGCATCTGCTCGGTGGAGGTGGTGATATCCCCTACCGCCTGCTGGATGTGACGGCTGATTTGGCGGAAACGGCGGCTGATAAGTCCGATGATGACCCCTACCAGCGGGCCAACCACCAGGAAAATCACCGACAGCTGCCAGGAGTGCCAGAACATCAGGCCGAGCAGACCGACCACGGTCGCCCCTTCCCGC
Organism: Aeromonas sp. HMWF015; assembly: GCF_963878965.1. NCBI lineage: Bacteria > Pseudomonadati > Pseudomonadota > Gammaproteobacteria > Aeromonadales > Aeromonadaceae > Aeromonas > Aeromonas sp. HMWF015. Next base: position 8,847 of record NZ_CAWNZT010000370.1, read on the forward strand.
ACCAGGGTCACCAGCGTGGTGCTCGCCGCCGAGGAGACCTGACTGGCGTCATAGGTCACCTTGGAGAGCAGATGACCAGTGTTCTGACGGTCGAAGAAGCTCATCGGCATTGCCACCATGTGATTGAACACCTGCTGTTGCAGACGCATCACGACGTGGTTGCCAACCCAGGCCATGCAGTAATTGGAGAGAAAGTTGGCGACACCGCGCAGGGCCACGATGCCGAGGACGAAGAAGGGCATCCATTTCAAAACGGTGCTGTCGTTGCCATTGATGCCCTGATCGATCAGCGGCTTGATGGAGTAGACAAAGGTGGTATCCACGGCGGCGTAGCCCAGCATTCCGATGATGCCACCGACCAGGCCCAGCTTGCGATCACGGACATAACCGAGCAGGCGTTTGAATACTGGCCAGCTCTCTTGTGAGGTTTCTTGTTGCATGAATAGCCGTTAGTAATGGAAATGACGGGCTATTCTAGCCAAAGCGCAGGCTTACACCAAGCGCCGCCACCTATATCGCATTCCTACACGGCAGAAATGGCGGATTATTGCTCAAACCACACTCTCGGTCGCCACCACTCACCACTGCGCCGGTACCAGGGCCCCAGATCTCGCTCGGCGGTGACGCTCAAGCCCGCTGCGGTGTGCTCGACCAGAATCGCCCCTTGCTGACCGGTGATCCACTGGCGGGCATCCCGATAGCGGGCCACCACATCGGGACGGGGAAAGCCCCACTGATTCATAAAACCGGCGCTGTGGATCACATCCTTTGCCGCCACCGCCGCGACAAACGGGGGCGTGGAGGAGGTGCGACTGCCATGATGGGGGCTCACCAGCAATGTGCTGGCCAATCCCTCTCCCTCCAGTGCCACCAGTCTCAGCTCTGCCTGCCGTTCGATATCGGCACTCAGCAATATGCTGCGCTGCCCATCGCTGATACGCACCACGCAGCCATCGTTATTGCGCCCGCCACCGGGGCGTTCTGGCCAGAGCACTGCAAACGAGAGCCCCTGCCAGCGCCACTGTTGCCCACGCTGGCAGAGCGTCGTTCCCTCACTGAAGGGATAAGAGGATAGCTCGTGACGCACCGACATGGCGCTGAGTAGTCGCTTGCGATTGCCGGCATGATCCCGATCCTTGTGGCTGATGATGAGGCGATCAATCACCCGGATCCCCAAATGGCTTAGCTGGGGCAGGATCACCGCATCCGCCATGTTGTAGCCTCCGGGATAGCGATCACCGGTATCATAAAGGATGGCACGCTCCCCCTTGCTGATCAGCACCGCCAGCCCCTGCCCCACATCCAGCACCCGCAGTTGCCAGCGGACAGGCGTTGGCCAGAGCGCCAATAACAGCGCACACAGACCCGGTAGCAACAGCCAGCGTGCCGGGCGCCACTGCGCGGCGAACCAGAGCAGCAACAGCAAGGTGCAGAGTGGCAGCCACCAGCCGGGCAGTGGCCACCACAGTTGCAGTTGATCGGCCAGCCAGTTCAGGATCGTCAACACCCACCCGAGCCCCAGATCCGCCAGCCAGAACAGGCCATAGGCAAGCGAGCTGGAGAGCGGCGCCAACAGCACCCCAATCAACGCCAGCGGTATGATGGCGATACAAAAGAGCGGCACCGCCAACAGGTTGATCACCATGGCAAGGGGCGCTATCCCCTCGAACAATGCCAGTTGCAGCGGCAGCAGACCGAGCAGCAGCCAGAGCTGGATCTGCCACAGTCCCGGCTTGTCGTGGACATATCCCACCAGCAGCAAGATGGCCACCGCCAGAAACGAGAGCCAGAAGCCGGCCGAATAGAGGGCGAAGGGATCCCAGAGGGTCAATACCACAAAGGCCCACAGCCAGATGCGCCAGGCCGGCCACTCTCGCCGGCTCCAGCGCAGCACACTCCACACCAACACCATGATCAGGGCCCGCTCGGTGGCCACCGCAAACCCGGCCAACGCGCTGTAGACGGCGGCAAACAGCAGGGAGGTGATGATGGCGCCGCGCAGACCAAACAGCCTGCCCAGCCACCACCCGAGCACCGCCACCAGCGCAATGTGTTGCCCTGAGATGGCGATGATATGGGTCAGGCCGCTGCCGCGAAACAGCTCCCACTGGGCATCCGTGATACCGCTCTGCTCGCCAAAAGTGAGCGCCGCCAGCAAGGGGGCATGATCAAGTGGGCGCCAACTCTCGGTCGCGGCCCCCAACCAGCGTTCACGCCAACCCGCAGGTGCCTGTTGAATATCTATCACCCGACGCAGATTGCCGGTGGCGGTGATCCCCTTGCCCAGCAGCAGACGCCGCCCATCCAGCCCCGCCTCGTTGGCAAGACCGTGAGCCGGTTTCAACGAGGTCACCAGGGTGATCCGGCTGCCTACTGTCATGGCGGGTAATGCCTGATAGGCATTGACCCGGATCAGGGGCTCAGGTGTCACCGGTTGCTCGTCGAGGGTGCTCACCCGCAGCAGCAGCCGGACAAATTTATCCCCCTCGGGCTCTGCACTTTGCAGCTCTGCGGTTATCATGTGGCTCGTCTGATCGCCCAACCGCTCCAGCCAGGCCAGCCGATAGGCAAGATTGGCCTGCATCCAGAGGATGCCGAGCAGGAGAAACAGCCACCGCCAGGTACGGCAATATGCAAGGGGGATCAGCAGGGACAGCAAGAGGCCCCCCCATGCGAGTGAAGGTAACCATGGCCAGAGCAGTGAGGAGCTTGCCCCCAGGGCAAACGACAACAGACGCAGATCCATGGAGCAAGTATTTAGCAAGGTTTCAATATGCCCAAACGACTCATTAAACGCTGGATGCCCGATCAGCAAACCCTGAAAGAACACAAGCACCTGCGGCTGTTCGGCAAACTGCTGCTCGATGCCAACCTCTGGCACCTCAACCGCCGCTCGGCTGCCGGGGCATTTGCGGTGGGCCTCTTCATGGCCTGGGTGCCACTCCCCTGCCAGATGCTGCTGGCTGCCGGTGGCGCCATCCTGTGCCGGGTCAATCTGCCGCTCTCGGTGGCGCTGGTCTGGCTCTCCAACCCCTTTACCATGCCGCCCCTGCTCTATGGCGCCTATCTGGTGGGTTGCCAGCTCATGGGACATTCCGCGCAGCAGATCGAGATTGAATTCACCTGGGAGTGGCTGGTCTCGGTACTGGGCACAGTGGCACCACCGCTGTTGCTGGGCTCGCTGATCCTGGCCCTGCTCAGTTCTCTCATCGGTTACACCCTGATCCGTACCTTCTGGCGGCTCAGCACCGTGCGCCAGTGGCAAAAACGCAAGATGGCCCGCCCATGCTGAATCGCTGGTTTGCCCGCTTCAAGCTCGATCCCGAGACACTTCGCCAGCAGAGGTGGTTTACCCTGTTTGGTGAGCGACTGCTTGCCCCTGCCCTCTGGCAAGGGGGCACCCGCGCCCTGAGCGGCGCGGTGGCGGCCGGGATCTTCGCATGCTGGTTCCCCATCCCGATGCACTCGCTCATCGCAGTCGCTCTGGCGCTGGCATTCAGCCTCAACCTGCCGCTGGCGCTGCTGGCGGTCTGGTTCAACAACCCGCTCACCCTGCCGTTCATGTACCTCTATGCCTATCGCACCGGTTGTCTGGTACTGCACCAGACACCGGAGCCTTTCCACCTCAGCTGGACGCTCCACTGGCTGGAACAGGAAGCGGCGACTCTGGTGCCCCCCTTCCTGCTCGGCAGCCTGCTGCTGGCGGTACTCACCGCCCTGAGCGGCGGCGCCCTGACCGCGCTGCTGTTGCAACTGCGCAAGCTGTGGCAAGGTGCCCGCCACCAGTGAGTCCCCCCTTCCCATTGTTTGACTGTTTGACGATGAGCCGTTGGCGATCAAAAAAGCCCGTCACCAAGGTGACGGGCTTTTTCATGACATAGTGCCAGAGCACAAGGTGATGCGATTACAGCACCTTGGCGATCGCCTCGCACAGGGGATCGATATTGGCGCGGGTAATACCGGCTACGCTGATCCGGCCTGAACCGACGATGTAGATGGCAAATTCGCTCTTGAGGCGCTCAACCTGATCCTTGGAGAGGCCGGAGAAGGAGAACATGCCGTTCTGCTCGCGGATAAAGCTGAAATCCTGGCTCACGCCGAGGGCAGCCAGCTTCTCTACCAGCAATTCGCGCATCTCGCGAATGCGCACCCGCATGGCAGCCACTTCTTCGACCCACTCTGCATAGAGAGCCGGATCGCTCACCACGGCGGTGACCACAGCGGCGCCGTGTGACGGCGGGTTGGAGTAGTTGGCACGGATCACTGTCTTGACCTGGGTGAAGGCCACGTCGGCGATCTCTTTGGTCGCGCTCACCAGCGTGAAGGCGCCGACACGCTCGTTGTAGAGGCCGAAGTTCTTGGAGAAAGAGCTCGCCACCAGCAGCTCGTCATGGCACTCGGCGAAGATACGCAGGCCTTCGGCATCCTCTTCGATACCACGGGCAAAACCCTGATAGGCGAAGTCAAACAGCGGCAACCAGCCGGCAGCAGCACTCTGCTTGGCCAGCGCGCGCCACTGATCGCTAGTGGGGTCGATACCGGTCGGGTTGTGGCAGCAACCGTGCAGCAGCACCAGCTCACCCGGCTGCACTTCGGCCAGCGAAGCCTGCATGGCGGCAAAGTCGAGTCCCTTGGTGGCGGCGTCGTAGTACTTGTACCACTTGACGGTCAGACCGGCGGCCTGGAACACGCTGACGTGGTTGGCCCAGGTGGGATCGGAGATCCAGATGGTCTTGGCCAGACCGTTGCGCACCACGAATTCGGCCGCGATACGCAGGGCGCCGGTACCACCCGGCGCTTGCGCGGTCTTGGCGCGGCCGCTGGCAACCAGCGCAGAGTGCTGCCCGAACAGCAGTTGCTGCACGATGCGGCCATATTCGATATTGCCTTCAATACCGAGGTAGTTCTTGGTCTTCTCGTCGGTCAGCAGCTTCTGCTCGGCTTTCTTGACGCAGTGAAGAATGGGGGTAGCACCGGACTCGTCCTTGTAGATCCCTACGCCCAGATTGATCTTGTGGCTGCGAGAGTCAGCGCGGAAGGCTTCGGTCAGGCCCAGGATCGGATCCGCTGGGGCGGCAACAACCTTTTCAAACATGGTATTCCCTGTATTCCGTTGAGTTCGTTGGGTGGCAAAGCGGCTTGATAAAACAAAAGCGCTCATCTGGCGAGCGCTTCGTCAACTCTTTATATCACCGCGTTCAATGGGGGAAAACCGCTTTTTAGCTCGCTTTCAGGCCAATTTCAACCAACGGCATGCCACGCTGGCGCCAGCGCACACACCTCGGCCGACAAGCCACCATTGGACTCAACCAAACCGCTACAAACTGCTAACAATGACTTGGGGATCCGGCTCAGCTCCCAGGGCCGAGCCTCAGTCAAAGGCTGGGCATACGCGCTGAGGATGGGGGCCAGATCACGGGGCAACCACCAGCTGGCCGGACGACCCAGCCGCTGGGCCAGCGCCTGCAGCCGATCCACCCCGGCAGGGTCGAGGGCGGTGAGATGACTCCACAACACATTGGGGGGCAAGGCGGCCACCACCTGCTGCAAGGCTAGAGGAGCCGATGGGGGGGCCCACACCAGCAAGGTGCCGGGTTCAAGAGGCAGCTCGGCAAAGGCGCCAACGCTGTCTGTGGTGATCACCCGCTCGATACTCCCCTCCCCCCACAGGATCTTGCCAAGACCCGCCAGGGTGCGCTCGGGTAGGGCCACCTCCCCCAGCGTCTGCAACCAGGGGGCTGCGTCGATCAGGGTGCCGCCGCTAAAAAAGAGGCTGAACGGCTGGGCGGCGCGCAAGCGCAAAAGCTGATCGGCGCAGAGCCGGATCCCCTTGTCCTCGAAATCAATCTGCTCGTTGGGGGTGAAGTTCACTTCGCTCTTGCGATAGAGCGCCGCCAGCACCCGTTCGTTGACCAGCTCCCCCAATTGCCAGCCCTGAGCATGCAACCACTCCTCGGGCTCGGGGGGCGCGGTGGCGATCTCGGCCAGCATCAGCTCGCGGGTGAGATAGCGCCGCCCGGCCGGGGTGAGCTCATAGCTGTGGCTGCCATGGGCGAGCAGCAGCTGGTTATCCTTGAGCAGGCCCACCAGCGGTTGCCACTGGCGGCCACGGATCACCACAGGTGAGTGGCTCAGCAACTGCTGCGCCAGCGCCCGCCATTCGGGGTGACTAAAGTCGATCAATTACAATCCATCCCTGTCAGTGCTCAATCGGATAAACAAACAGCCTGAAAAGGTACCGTTACAGACCGATGACGCCAAGCCTCCCGCGCCAATTACGTGACCTCGCTCCCTGCAATATTCCCCAAACAGAAGAGCCCACCGTGGGGTGGGCTCTTTCTTGGATAACACTCGACGCTTATTCGACGTTGAGACGCAACTCGGCATCGTGCCAACCCAGTGGCAGGGTCAGCAACTGATCGATCAGCTCCCGGCGATCGGATTTCTCCAGATAGGCGAGATAGAGCGGACGGCTCAGCGGCTGGCCCCCCTCCACCAGATGGAGCGCCCCCTTCTCGAGGAAGGGGCTGACCATCCGCCGTGGCAGGTAAGCAGCCCCACCGTTGGCCAGCACGAACTGCAACGCCATGCTGGCGGAGCTGGAGTGCAGCACCGGGGTCTTTTGCAGGCTCTGCAAGCGGCTGGGTTGCGGCTCGAAGCTGGTGCCCCAGTCGAGGTGGATGTGCGGCATCTGCATCAGGTTGTCGGCATTGGCGGCCGGATCCCGGCTCACCAGCTCGAACACCAGCTCACCGATGGGATGCAGGGCAATCTCGTCGATCTTGGTGGGCTCGGAGAGCAGGGCCAGATCGAGGGAGCGCTCCAGCAACTGGCGGCAGAGGTGCTCGCGGGAGGCTGTTTCCAGCCGCACCGCCAAACCGGGCGCCAGCGCATAGATGTGATTGAGCCAGTCGTTGAAATCAAGCTCCCAGAACACCGCGGGCGCGCCGATAGCCAACTGCTGGCTGAATCCTGGCGAGAGCGCAACATCCTGCTTAGCGCGACCAAGGGTGTGCAAGATGGCGTCTGCGTAGGGCAGCAGACGCTCACCGGAGGCGGTCAGGCGGATGTTGTTGCGATGACGGGCAAACAGACTGACACCCAGTTGCTGCTCTAGCTGGCGGATCCGGAAACTCACCGCCGACTGGGTCAGGTAGAGATTTTCAGCAGCCCGGCCAAAATGCCGGGTCTTGCTCACCTCGATAAAGGTCCGAAGCAGCTCGGTATCCATTAATCGATGGACTCGTCACTGCCACCACCGCTGCCACCACCGACATCAAAGCTGCCGCCACCGCTGCTCTCTTCGCTGGCGCCGCCAACAACGGTGCAGAGGCGATGAACGCGCTTGGGACCGATCACTTTGAGGTATTTGAACCACACCTTGGCATGGGGGTTGGCACCGGCTTCGCCGGATTTGACCTGCTCGACGAAGGCGGACTCGACATCGTCACGGGGTGCAAGGTTGCCCTGGTAGAGTGCCAGCATGGCGGTACCATACTTTTCCAGACTGTCCGCTTCGGCCACAGTGAATTCGCCACTGCGACGCAGGCCACGGGGAAAATGTTTGAAGTCGTTGAAACGCTTGTCTGATTCGAAGCTCATAGTGCTCTTTTTTCTGGTTAGTTTGACCTTTGCGGGCAAGTATCATCAGGCCATCGCCGAGTGCAAAATCAATTTTCTCACTATGTTAATAAATATCTTTTATCGAAGTCACTTTGCCCCATCGCTGACGCCGATTTTGTGGCATAACACACAAAAAACGTTGATAAATAATAAACTTATGTAAACGTACAGCCAATTTGCACGTCACTTTTGGGACTGCGCAGGCAAAAATAAAGCGCCATACGGCGCTTTATTTATCACATCAGGTGAACCAGCTGAACCTTTGGTTCAAACATGCTTACTCAATCATGGCCGGTTGGGCCAGGTTGTCGGCACGCCACAGACGGTAGCGCACTTCATACTCCTGCGGCACGTAGATCACGAACGGCAGTTTTGAGTTGTAGTTCACGAAGAAGCCCTGACCGTAGATCTGGACGAAGGTCTCTTTCTGTTGGTTATCCGGGCACATCATCAGGGTGCTGATGGGGTCGGAGACTTTGCCCAGTTTCAGGTAGTTGTAGCCCCAGCCTTTGACGCTGTGCTGTTCCAGGTTGCCTGCAAAACGCGGTACGTTGCAATCAACCATCATCTTTTTGCCGACCTGCAGCTCGACCATCATGTCGGCTTCTTTCTCGACTTCAGGCAGGCGGATCACCACACGTTCCTGATTCACGTCAGCGGCTGGGAACATGCTGATATCAAATTTTTTCGGCTCGGCGGCGAAGGCATGGCCACCCAGCAACAAGGCGCCCAGCAGGCTAAAACGCAATACGGTTTTCATCTGTACCTCATGGGGTTGGTTCAACGCCGCTAGACTAACCGCTCTGCCGATTTCATGCCAGCGATCTGCTACGTAAAAACTGCGTAAAATGATGCAGATCCGGCACACCATGACGTGATCTGGCTATTTTCTGACAGGGCGCACACTCCCGTTACGGGAACCTGAAACAAAAAGCGAGGCCAATTGGCCTCGCTTT
>NZ_CAWNZT010000371.1:0-17558 GCF_963878965.1 Aeromonas sp. HMWF015
TCATACTGCTCGTTGACCACTTCCGACTCGGCCAGCCAGCGCATCATGGCCCGCTTGCGTTCGCGCACCACCTTCATGGTGGCGTTCGATACATAAGCAGACACGCCCTTTCGCACTTTGCCGAGCAGAATGTTGATCTGCTCCTGCAGCCGATCCCAGCAGCGGTTGACGCGCTTCTCCCACCACTTGGCAGAGAGCAGGCGCACCAGCACGCTCAGGATCCAGTTATCCCGCACCTCGTCGGATTTGAACTTGGGCATCTTGCCGATAAAGTCCCACTGATCGGCCGGCTGGCGCATCAGCGCCCAGGTCTGCAGCAGATCCGGCTCGGCACCGTCTTTGATGTCCTGTTCGATGTTCTTGTAAATAGCTGCGGTCTGGTTGGCGAACTGGTGGGCCACCTTCTTGCGGCCGTCCTCATCGCGCATCTCCCTTGGGTTGACCGGGATGGAGTGGAGCAGCTGGCGCACCCAGCGGGTTCGCTCCCGCAGCCAGATATTAGCCGCTCGGCAATGGGTGAAGCTGCAATCCTTGCGGCGTCGTGCGTACTGCTTGAACAGGTCGCGGGTTAACTCGGGGGAGAGGCCATCGAGCAACTGGATGGCCCACAGCAGATCGTATTGGCCGCGTGGGCCGCCGAAAACGGCGTCAAAGTTGACGCCGGGCAGAGAGTTGCAAAGGGTGTTGATGCGCTGCAGCTGTGCTTTTCTCGACAGCGGCAGCCGGGTGGTGAGCTTGGTCATGCGTTAAGCAGATAACGTCTTGATGCGAAACAGGCATCCACTGATGCGCTGCTGGGCATGGGTTTTCATTCGACGGGCGGCCGCACACTGGCGCAGCAACATCTTGATGCTGACGTGGGGGCGGGCAGGTAGCCGGCGTGCATGGGCCAGCTCCCGTTGATAAAGACGCAGCCGCGCTGCGTCTTCCCGATAGGTCTCTTGCCAGCGATACATCAGGCTGGTCAGTTCCTGCTGCAGGTGATGAGTCACTTGATCACCTCACCTTGCCCATGCAGTGGCGCGCACTCCTGCCACCACTCGCCGATCTCTTTGGCCAGCGCGGTTGCGCCCTGGCCCAGTGCCAGCCAATAGACAGAGCGCACCGCACCGAGCGCCAGCAGCTCCCTTGGGATATTCCGATCGCCTCTGGCCTCACCGCCTGCGGCGATAAACTCGGCGCGGGCTGCCAGCCAGTGGGTGGTCAGCGGGTTGTTTGCGGGGAGTGGTGCCGCCTCTTCATCATCTTCGTCGCCGTCATCATCGAGCAGATCAGCCGGGTTGCTGGTCGCAACCAGCTGCAGCTGGATGTACTGCTGGCCGGAGTAAACCCCGCCCAGGGCGATGCGGTTATCTTCGGCATTGGCGGCAAACATATCGGCCAGCAGCCCCTCGACCACCTTGGGCGCCTGGCGGGCAATCTTGATGATGTCGCTCATTGGCAGGCCCTCCGGTTGATGCTGAGAAACAGCTGATGCCAGCGCAGGGCACGCTTTGCCTGGGCTAACAAGGTTTTACCCTCCGTTCCTCTGAGGCATGAGGAGTGACGGGCTTTGGCGGTGAGCCGCTGGCGCAGGCGCGGCAACTCGGCCAGCGCCTCCTGCTCGGATATGGGATGGAAGATCTTGCTCATGCCTGCACCTCCGGCGTGGCGATACCGGTCAGCAGCCAATCGACATGGCGCTTCAGCTCGGGGTGGTTGGCGATCAGCAGGAACAGGCCGCCCCCGATCTCGCGGTATCCCAGCTCGTAGTTCTTGAGCGTGGTGGGCGGAATGCCGAGCTGGTCGGCAAACTTGGGGCGGCTCAGCTTCAACTGCTCCCGCAACTGGCGCAGGCGCTTGGCGGCATGGTGGTTGAGCAGATTGATTTGGGTCGGTTGTGCGTTCATGGTCAGGCTCCTTGTTGAGTGGTGCAGGGGTTGATGCGGCTGAACAGAGAAGCCCAAGCCAGTGCAGTTGACCGCTCGATAAGCGCAACCCCGTCCGGGTGTTGGCTAAGACGGGCGCCATAGCGGCCCGTCAGCTTGCGTTGTTGGATGCGAAGGTTGCGCAGGGCGCAGGGGATCGCTAAAGTTGCCATGTCGACTTCCTCATACGTTGTTGATAAGGCCCGCTTGGAGTTGCACCTCCGTAATGCGGGCTTTTTTATTGCCCAATGGGGCGTGGGCCTTGCCCGGTCATCTGGCTTGCTGCCAGCACTGCGCGTTTCATGTGCAGCTTTGCTGCTCTCTCTTTTTTCTCCCTCTCGATATCCCTGATAGATCTGGTGACCGGAGCCGGGTGCCACACTTTGCTGTCACAGCCGCCGCGAAACTCTCCTTGGTACTCCAGTGCAATCACGGCAAGGCGGATTGCCTCGCGCTGCGCATGCGGCAATGCCGACAGCGTGGCGCTCATCAGTTCGCCCCGAGGCTGGCGGGCGATGGCACAGATGGCCGCTTTCTTGGCCTGGCCCAGTGCCAGCCAGTCGGTGTCGAGGCTCGAGCGTTTCTTGCCGAGCATCTCGCGCAGCAACATGCAGCCGGCGGTGTTCATGGCCACCTGTTCTTCTGGCGTCAGGCCAGCCAGATTGCGTTGTTGATGGTCAATGCGTTGGGTTTGCATGGGTTCCCCCTTACATGGTCATGGTTTGCATCAGGATGTCTGACGCACAGGCCAGGGTCGGCACCGCTTGAAAGCGGGCTTCAATGTCGTGGATCAGGATGGCGAGTGACCCCATGGCCGAGGTGGCCACGCTCACCAGGGTGTTGCGCTCAGAGCGGGTAATCCGGCCGCGGTCTGTCAGTTCCAGTGCTCGCTGGCCAATGCTGGCGATCTTGGCGTTCAGGTCGATAGCCTGGTGGGGCAGGGAAGGGGCTCGCTCAGCCTTGGGAATAGCCACTGCAGTGAGGCCGCACTCCAACAGCAGGCCGTCGAACAGCGTCTCGTCCCCCTCGGTGGCGTGATAAATAGCCACCAGTTCCCGGGCGGTGAGTTGGTGCGGTTGCTCCGGGTTCAGCTTGTTGCGCAGTACCTGCTCACCGATACCTGCAGCGCGGGCCACTTCGGCCAAAGAATGGCTGGCGGCAAAGCGTGAGCAGGCGGACTCGAAGTGCGGTTGTTTGGTTGAACTCAGGTCAAACATAGTGAACTCATCCTTGGCCGGTTATGGTTAACTCGCGAGCTTGAAGTTGTGTACTAACATCGAGCCGGCCATCTGCTTAGCGATGAACACATGCACCTTGACCATCACCAGCTCGTTGCCTCTGGTTTTTTCCATGACATCGAGGCGGCCGGTTCTGACCCAGTGGCGAGCAGTGTCAACAGAGACACCGATCCACTCTGCGAACTTGGCGATGGGCATCAGCGGTGGAATGTCAGGGGAGATCACAAGATTGATCGCACTGACGGTTGCCGGCGGAGCATGCGAAACAGCAGGATTGATATGACGTGGTGGCATTGGTGCTACCCTCATTGTGCGGTGCGAGGTTGCGAGTCGTCGGCTTTCAGTTTGCCGCCGGTCATCACCTCGATCTGGTAGGCGCGACCCTTGGGAATGACTTCACCCCAACAAGAAACCGTGGCCCTGTTAATGCCCAAGGCATTAGCCGTTTTGGTAACTCCACCGAAGTGGCTAAGTACATCTTGCTTCTTCATGAATGCCCTCGCGTTGGATGTCCAAACATTGATGTTGGAGTTTTTACGATCCTTTGTTTGGAATGTCAACATTGAGATGTAAAGGATCCAACGCTTGTCGATGTTAAAGTTTCCAACTATGAAAAGTGAACGCATCAAAGAACTTCGTAAAAAGCATGGACTTACCCAACAACAAGTGGGTGAGCGTATTGGCGCAAGTCGAGCTTCGGTATCTCAATGGGAAAGTGGGGATGTCTCGCCGAGCGCTGATTATTTAGTCGCATTGGCTAAGATGTTTGGAGTTTCAGCGCACTGGCTTTCTACGGGGAAGGGGTCGCCTGAACAGTCGAACGTTGAGCCGGCAGTGATCCCCCAGGGGAATCGGGTGCCGATCCTGAGCTATGTCCAGGCTGGCAACTGGCGGGAGATGTGTGAGCAGGCCACGACTTTCGATGGCAATGTGGAATTTGTGTCTGCCAGCGTTGATATCGGTCCTTGTGGATTTGGCCTTTGGCTACGTGGCAACTCCATGACCCCGTTTTTCAATGAAGGGGATCTGGTAATCATTGATCCTGACGAACAACCACGTCCTGGTGACTATGTAGTGGCCAAGAATGGCGGCGAAGAGGCCACCTTCAAGAAGTACCGGCCCCGCGGCATTGATGAGAACGGACAAGAGGTGTTCGAGCTAGTTCCCCTCAATGACGATTACCCAACCATGCATTCAGATCGGCAGCACATCGAGATCATTGGCGTGATGGTCGAGCATCGAACTTTCCGGAAACGATAAGGGCGCCAAGGCGTCCTTTTTTCAAGGTACCCATACTGATGAATACAGAACATCCGCAGGATGATTGCGAGCTGGACTTTGAGACCTTGGTTGAAACTTGTGAGCTTGAGTGCAAGTTGGCTCAGGGGGCCGGTGGCAAAGGGGAGTTACCTAAAGATTTTTGGCGAACCTACAGCGGCATGGCTAACGCCAAGGGCGGTGTTGTTCTACTCGGCGTCAAAGAAAACAAAGGTCAGTTTTCTGTTGCTGGAATAGAAAATATTGAGAAGGTGAAGCAAGACCTTTTTAACCAGCTAAATAATCCATCCAAGGTTAGTTCTAACCTGCTGTCAGAAGACGATGTCGTCACGCTGATCCAAGACGGCAAGCAGTTTCTTCGTATTAACATCCCTGCCGCGACGCGGAAACAGAAACCAGTATTCATCAACAACGATATGTACTCGGGGACTTATCGACGACTCCATGATGGTGATCGGCCATGTGACCGTGAAACGGTCAAACGTATGGTTGCCGAACAGATAGAGGATGAGCGTGATGCCAGAATTCTTACCGGTTTTACTTTTGATGACCTGGACCCTGAGAGCATAAGTGCTTACCGAAATTACCTTTTGGCTGCCAAACCGGGACACCCTTGGTTAGATCTTTCCTCAGAAGAGTTGGTAAAGAGCTTACGAGGCTGGCGGCACAATAGAGCAACGGGTGAGAAAGGGATAACCCTTGCTGGATTACTCATGTTTGGAAAGTGGGATGCCATTCAAGAAGGTGTTCCGCATTATGTTGTGGACTACCAAGAGCGGCCAGAAGCCAGGGCAGAAAGGCGCTGGATCGACCGTGTGTTCCCTGATGGAAGCTGGTCAGGCAACTTGTTCGATTTTTACCGTAAGGTCTATCGCAAACTCATTGCTGACCTCAAAGTCCAATTTACTCTGACAGAAGGTTTACGTGTCGAGGATAGCCCGGTCCATGTCGCGCTGCGTGAGGCCCTGATTAATGCTCTTGTTCATGCGGATTATTCTGGGAACGTATCGGTATTGATAGTTAAGCGGCCCGATATGTTTGGTTTCAGAAACCCGGGCTTAATGCGAATCCCCTACGAGCTGGCCATTAAGGGTAGTAACAGTGATTGTCGCAACGGGATTTTGCATCAGATGTTCTTGATGATTGGCCTTGGTGAGCGTGCTGGGTCTGGGATACCGAAGATTTTTAGCGGCTGGAAGAGTCGTCAATGGGCACAGCCTAGGCTGCGAGAGGTTGAGCTTCCCGAACAGACTCTTCTTGAGTTGCACATGACAGACATTATTCCTTTGGAAAAGATGAATGAGCTTTCCCATCGATTGGGAATTGATATCACAGCACTACCAGCACTAGAAAAGTTGATCCTTTATTATGCTGATTTGGATGGGTGGGTAAACCACGAAAGGATATGTGGGGTCACAGAAGATCACCGCAGAAACATTACTGTCGCGCTATACAAACTGGAGCGACAAGGGTTGCTACTATCCAAAGGAAGCCATAAGAGCAAGTTCTACCATCTACCAGATGTACAACCGATGACACCTGATGATGAGTATGGACAGGAATTTATGGAAGCGGTGTTTATCCAGAATCCTAACAGCATGAAGGATTGCAGTTACCCTCACAATCCGGAACTAAGTCCGGAGCTAAGTCCGGAGCTAAGTCCGGGGCTAAGTCCGGAGCTAAGTCCGGAGCTAAGTCCGGAGCTAAGTCCGGAGCTAAGTCCGGAGCTAAGTTCGGATTCGGATTATTCATTCGGGACATCTCCAGACGAATACCAGTCATTTTTAGCATCAATCTGGTCCATTCTTGAGGCTCGAGTGGCGCCATACAAGGCAATTCCAAAGCGTAAGACAACAGAAGAACAAACTCGGCAAGCAATTATGGATGTTTGCAGTGCAGGTTACCTGACGCTGGCAGATATCAGCACTCTGCTGGGGCGGAGTGCCGACTCACTACGGAAAAATTACCTAAAGCCAATGGTTAGAGAAGGTCTACTAACTCTCGCTTTTCCCCAAACCCCCTCACACCCTAAGCAGGGCTATTGTACTTCGTTAGAGCATTGGCTTGACCCCGAAGCTGAAGAGCAAGAAAAAACAGAAGATTCATGACCGTTCGTAAACTTTCCGATGGCTCAACCAAACCCTGGTTGGTTGAGGTTTACCCTCAAGGCCGTGATGGCCCTCGCATGCGTAAGCGCTTCGCTACCAAAGGCGAAGCGCTTGCGTGGGAAAAACACATGCTGGCGCAGCCCTGGCAGCGGCCAGAGGTGGGTAATGCGGATGAGCGGCGGCTGAGTGACTTGGTGGCGCTCTGGTATGGTCGCCACGGCCAAACCCTGACCGATGGTGAGCGACGCCGCGACAAGCTGAATTGGCTGGCTGAGGCGTTGGGCAACCCGCTGGCTACCGAGTTCACGGCCCAACAGTTTGCGGCTTACCGCGAACGGAGATTGGCAGGAGAACTGTATGTGCCCGGTCAGCGCAAACAGGTATCCCCGACCACCATCAACCGCGAACTGCTCTACCTGCAGGCGGTTTTCAATGAACTTGGCCGCTTGGGTGAGTGGGCGCACGGTAACCCGCTAGAGGTGTTGCGTCAGTACAAGGTGCAAGAATCCGAGCTGGCGTTCCTGAATCAGGATGAGATTGAACGGTTACTCGCGGCCTGTGCAGGCCTGAAAGATTTGTGGCTGATCGTGATGCTCTGCCTTTCGACCGGTGCTCGCTGGTCAGAGATCGAGAAGCTTACCCGTTCACAGGTTGGCATCGGCCGGCTTACTTTCACCCGAACGAAAGGCAAGAAGAATCGCACTGTGCCGGTGGCAGGTTGGCTATTGGCCTTGTTGCCCAAGCGCACTGGCCGCTTATTTGGTGACTGCTACGCTGAGTTCGAGAAGGCGATAAGGCGGGCCGAGATTGAATTGCCTGCAGGCCAAAGCACCCACGTTCTGCGTCATACCTTCGCCAGTCACTTTATGATGGGGGGAGGTAACATTCTGGTGTTGCAACGGATCCTAGGGCATACCGATATTAAGATGACAATGCGCTATGCTCACTTTGCCCCGGATCACCTTGAAGATGCAGTCAAACTCAACCCGATCACCGCGCTGAAAAATGGCGGCAAAATGGCGGCAGCGCTCACCAGCGATACCCAATAAGCCCCATCCATCCCCAAGCAAACCCGCGAAAACACGGCAAGTTATTGATTTAAAATGGCTTGCGATGGTTTCAAAATCCGCCGGTGAATAACCGTGTCGGTTCGAGTCCGACCCCGGGCACCATCAAATTCATGACAAAAGGCCATCAGCAATGATGGCCTTTTGTTTTTTAGCGTTCCTGCACATTGGAGCGTTACTGTTGAGCTGGCAGTACTTCCCGTTACCTCTTGGTATCCCTTCTCTTTTCCCGCTCTCCGTTATTTCCTTTTCTTGATGTGGCCGCCGGCATCACCGCCAGCGGCCTGTTTTTATTGCGGTTTTCTTTCCAAACCTTGCTGCATCAGATCATGGTTGCTGCGTTACCCCAGCAGGGCAAACAGCAGGGTACCGAGGGTGCCAGCGAGTGTCAGCGCTATGATGGCTCTGGGTGTGCCGTGCAGCTTGGTCCACATAAACAGGCTGGTGAGGGCGAGCAGCAGCAGGGCCAGGGCGGCGATATCGCCAAACAGCTGCCAGCCGAGGCCGGTGCCCATGCCGCGGTGCAGCCGGTTGAGGCTGGCGGCAAAGTTGGCCAGTTGCAGGTCGGTACGTACCAGCAGGGTACCCTCAACATAGCTGGCGGCCACGCTCTGGCTGAGGGTGACGCCGCGCATCTCCCACTTGGCGGGCAGGATGAGCGGGCCGTTCGGGGTGGGCAGGGTCTGGGTCGGGGTGATCATGGTTCGCCCGTCGGCAAAGGTATCGGGATAGCGCTGTTGCAGCAGGATTTTCAGCTGCTCCGGGCTGGCGAGCGGCGCCTCCAGCACTATCTCTTCACTCGATTTGTCGGTGTGGGGGCCGGGGATGGGCAACACGGCACGGTGTTGCAGCCAGAGACCGGTGATGCCGTACATCAGCATCAGGGCGAGGGTAAAAAAACCGGCCCAGGCATGGAGGCGGCGTACCCATTTGTTGTTGTGAAGGGGAACTCTTCTGCGTTTCATCGTGGTTGCTTCATAAAAAAACTGGCCAGCAGGGGCTGGCCAGTCGGGGTGGTTGTCACTGAGATCAGAAGCGGTAGGTACCGGTCAGACTCAGCTGACGGGGTGTACCCGGCATGATCTGGGTGGCACTGGTGGCGCTGACAAAGTACTCGTGATCGGTAAGGTTTTCGGCGCTCAGCTCGGCTTCCCACTGCTGCCAGCGATAACCGGCGCGCGCATCGAAGCGGGCGTAACCGGGCAGAGTGGTGGTGTTGGCGTTGTCGGCAAAGCGATCGCCCACTGCCGTCACGCCGGTTTCGCCGAACCAGCCCTGCTCGCCACTCTTGTAGCCGAGATAGAACTGGCCATTCTGACGGGAGACGTTCATCGGGCGCTTGCCCTGCAGATCCGCATCCGCCTTGACCTGCTCGGCATCCTGAATGGCGAAGCCGCCACGCAGGTAGATCTCGTCGGTCAGCTCGGCACGGGCGCTCAGCTCGATCCCTTCGGTACGTTGCAGGCCGGTAAGGATCACCTTGGTGGGATCCAGCGGATCCTTGGTGCGCTTGTTGTACATCTCCAGTCGATAGAGGGAGAGAGTGGTCGCCAGCTTGCCGTTCAGCCAGTCACTCTTCACACCACCTTCGTAGAGGCGGGTGTGCTGGGGTTCCAGCCCGTTGTTCTTGTCACCCGGGGTGATGCCGATCAGCTCTCCGCCCACCGGAGTGAAGGTCTTGCTGTAGGAGGTGTAGAAGGCGTGATCCTCGAGGGGATTCCACACCAGACCAAGGCGCGGGCTCAGGCTGTTGACCGAGACGCTCTCCTCCTTGTTGAGGTCGTAGCGGCGACTGGTGACAGTGAAGTCGTCACGGCGCAGCCCGCCAACCAGATGCCAGTCACCCAGGCTGAGCTGATCCTGCAGATAGAGGCCATTGCCGCGCACCTTGTGTTTGGCGTCGCTGGAGAGCTTCATGGCGCCATTGTAGGTAGGCAGTGAGCCCGGATCGTAGAGATTGCCAGACGGGATGGCGGTGGCGTTCTGGTAGAGCTTGGGTGTGCGCTCCTGCCAGTTCTGCTCGAAGCCAACCAGCAGGCGATGTTCCACCGGGCCGGTCTGGAACAGACCCTCGGCCTCGGTGTTGCTGATCAGGTTCTTCGCTTTCAGATCCTGCTGCCAGCGGGAGCGGGTCACCTGATCCCCTTTGACGCTGGTGACATAGGTGTTGTCAAACTGGCTGTCGAGGGTGGAGTAACCGAGCTGCTGGCGCAACTGCCACTGATCGTTGATATCCCAGGAGAGGCGTGAGCGGGTGGATTGTGCCACGTCATCGATGAAGTCGCGGCTGGTATCGCTGTAGACATACTCTCGCGGCACATCGGCCGGACGGCCATTGACCCCGGGAATGCCGCGATCCGGGGTGCGGTCATGTTCGTTGCGCTCGTACTGCACCAGCCAGTTGAGGTTGTCGCTGATCTCCCAGTTGGCGGAGGGGGCCAGCAGGGTGCGCTTGCTCTTCACGCCGTTGCGGAAGCTATCTTTGTCCTCTTGCGCCATGTTGAGGCGCAGTTGCACCTGCTCACTCGCCTCGCCATTGAGGTCGGCGGTTAGCCGCTGGCTGTCAAAGCTGCCGACCCGGGCGGTGACGCTGGACTCCTGCCCTTTTTGCGGCTTCTTGCTGACCCGGTTGACGATGCCCCCCGTGCTGCCGCGGCCGTAGAGCACGGCAGCCGGGCCCTTGAGCACTTCCACCCGCTCGATGTTGCCGAGATCCCGGGTGTACTGCATGTCGTCGCGGAATCCGTCGAGATAGAAGTCGTTGCTGGCGCTGAAGCCGCGGATATTGACCCCGTCGAAGCGGGTATCACCGCTTGCGTTGACCCCGGGAATGCCGCTCAGGGCTTCACTCAGCGTTGGTTGGCCGAAGGCGGTCAGCTCGCTGACCTTGACGCTGTCGATGGTCTGGGGAACCAGCTTGGCTGGCGTATTGGTACGGGTTGCGGTGGCAACTTCCTGATGCTGGGATCGTTTGCCAACCACTGTCATGGTTTCATCAGTGGCCTGCGCAGTGAAGCCGGTGCCCAGCAGTGCCAGCGAGACTAGCGTTCTGCGAAAGTGAGGGTGCTGCATATTCAATATTGACTCTTTGGATGTCGACCTGACGGCTCGAACATATTGATTTAATTATAATTAGCCTGACCCGCTCAAGCGGGATGCCAATGATATTGATTTTCATTTGTCTGGCAAGGTGAAAATAGAGGGGGGCTGTGGTGGCAGGTTTTACGGTTGGGGAAGCGCGGCTGAAAAGTAGAACCATTGCAGCAAACTGCGGTAATGAAGCGAGAGCAAAAAGGGCGTAGCGGAAGAGAAAGGGGCTAAACGTGAAGAGGTATCCGGCCCGATAGGACGGGCCGGATACCGGACTCAGCGAGTACGCAGCAGTCGGCGGGCGAGGGGCAGGGCCGCCATCAGGCGATAGGCCAGCAGAGACGATCCCAGCAGCAGCGGCACTTTAGCAATCTCCCACAGGATGGATGCGCCCTGCGGGCCGAACACGAAGAGCCAGACCACCAGTATCATGTGCAGGCAGTAGATCCCGAGCACTTTGGGGGCCTGGCGCTCAAGCCAGCTGCCCTTGCCCCACTCGGGGTTGGCCAGCAGCAGGCCAAACAGGCCGATAGCCCAGGGAAGGGAGCCGAGCAGGAAGTCGTGGCGGGTGAGCGGCACTGCGGCAAAGTGCTGCAGTGCCCAGGCTTCACAGCCATAGAGCGCCACGCCCGCCAGCAGCAGTTGCCAGCCGATGCGGGCATCGGGCTGCCACTGACGCTGGCGCAGCAGGGCACCAAGCGCCACAAACAGCAGGGAGAAGAAGGGGCCGTTACGGGTGAGCAGTGGCCACTCGGCACCCAGTAGCGGCTTGGCATAGGAGCCCCCCAGCAGCGCCAGCAGGTAAAGGCCAAGACCCAGCCAGAGGGCGAGCGATGGTCTGCCAAGCCGATAGCAGAGTGCCAGCAGGGCCACCGCCATCACCAGGGCTGGCAGAAACCAGAGGTGGATCATGCCGCCCACCAGCCAGCCATTGAGGGGGTCGCCGAGCTGGAATTGCCACTGCCCGCGCAGGGAGGCCAGATAGCCTTGCTGCACGGCATCCAGCGGATTGAACGGCACCAGCAGGTAGACCAGGCTCCACACCAGCCAGAGTAGCAGCAAGGGGCGGCAGTAGCGCCAGGCCACGGTCAGCGGCGCCTCGCGACTCAGTCTCGGCTGCAGAAAATAACCGGCACAGAGGAAAAACAGCGGCACGGCAAAGCGACATAGCTGGTTGATGGTGCCGCTCAGCCAGAACCAGGATCTGCTTCCCCACAGGGCGGGATTGAAGGGATTGGCGAAGGGGGATACGTGAATGGTCATCACGGCCAGAATGGCCAGTACCCGCCCGCACTCGATACTGGAAATACGCATGGTGGCTCGTCGTTACAGGGGTTGTGACGGCACGCTAAAATTCTTGCTGCTAGGTTACAACCAATTGATTCTATTAGTGTGAATCACGCTGTTGAGTAGTTACGTTTTGTAACGGGATGGTGGAAGGTGTTACCTGTAACGGGAGCGGGCTCCCGTTTTTTGGGCGCGGTCACGCAGAAAAAAGCGAGGCGGGTGCCTCGCTTGGTTGGGGATCTCGATCTTACTGGTGAGTCAGCATGCTGCTCTGGTTGGCGGCCAGGGTGGTTCTGCCCGAGCTCTCCAGCCAGGTTTTGATCCGCTTGGCATCGGCGACCCTATCGTTGGTGGTCTCGGCATTGAGCAGCACCATGATCACCGGCTCGCGATTGACCTTGGTACCCAGCACCAGACAGCGGCCCGCTTCGCGGATATAGCCGGTCTTGGAGAGGGTGAACTCCCATTGCCCTTCGCGGATCAGCCGGTTGGAGTTGAGGTAGTGCAGCTGACGCTTGTTGGTGCGCACATAACTCTGCTCGTCGGTGGAGTACTGGCGGATCAG
The DNA here is from genome assembly GCF_963878965.1 of Aeromonas sp. HMWF015. Lineage (NCBI taxonomy): Bacteria > Pseudomonadati > Pseudomonadota > Gammaproteobacteria > Aeromonadales > Aeromonadaceae > Aeromonas > Aeromonas sp. HMWF015. The sequence goes on from NZ_CAWNZT010000371.1 coordinate 12,541, forward strand.
CGGATAGGAGGCCGCTGCGGCGGCGAGTTTGGCGAGATCCTGCGCGGTGGAGACATTGCGCGGGTTGAGCCCGGTGCTGTCGGCATAGCGGGTATTCCACATCCCCAGCATGCGGGCTTTGGCGTTCATCGCCTCGACGAAGGCACGCTGGCCGCCGGGATAGTGGCGGGCCAGCGCCGAGGCGGCGCGATTTTCAGAGGACATCAGGGCGATATGGAGCATTTCGGCGCGGCTGAGCCTGGAACCGATGGCCAGGCGCGAGCCGGTTCCCTTGATGCGGTCGATGTCGGCATTGGTCACGGTGAGCATTTCGTTGAGGCGCAGGTTGGCATCCAGCACTACCAGCGCCGTCATCAGCTTGGTGAGTGAGGCGATGGGCATTACCCGGTTGCCGTTGCGCTCGGAGATCACCTCGCCGGTTCTGTGGTTGGCCACCACGAAGGCAGCCGAGCTGAGGTTGGGCACATCCCGTCGCTCGAGAAAGCCGCTGCTGCTCTTGCTGCTGGCGGAAAAGGGGTTGGCATGGGCACTGTCCATAGTGGCCGGCAGCATTACTGCGCCAAGCAACAGGGGAAGGAGGGAACGCATCATCATGATCAGCTCTACCGGACGAAATACAGGGATATCTCGCTAAGTTATATGTCGTGAACTGGCGCTTCACAATCATTCTCACCTTGATATTGATAATTTACGGCGTTGAGCGTGCTCTGACGGCGAGGAGAACGTAAAGGAGGTCTCCATGGAGTCTTTTTTTTGCATTGAAACTATGGGCTGGCCGTGATGGTGAGCGGAAGCCGGCGCTAAAAAAATCGGGACCAGAATGGTCCCGATTAGCATGGAGTTTTGCTTACCGTTTAGTGGGCATCTTCCTGCTTGATCTTGAAGCGCATGGCGATCACCACGAACAGCAGCGGGCCAATGATGGTCCAGACACCGGTGGAGATATCGCCGGAGATAAAGGGGGCGACCACGGTAAAGACGTTGCCGAAGGCGACCAGGATCAGGCTGATGATGGTGGCCAGCAGTACCGAGCCCGCGCTCTTGAAGAAGATCAGATCCTTGCCCAGCGCCGGGTTATTGCGATAGCGATACCAGGCGTAGATGAGGAACATGTAGGGCAGGGTCATGCCGACGTTGGTCATGGTGATGATCAGCTCATAGAGGGCGGCGGCCCCTTCCGGGTTGATCAGGGTGAAGATGGATTTGGCGGCAATGAACAGACAGACCACCCAGGCTTGCACCTTGAGGGCTTCAATCCGCACGCCATTCTCGTTCTCGCGTTGGAAACGCTCCGGCCAGAAGTAACTCGGGGTGCCGGTGATGAACTGGCGCAGTGGCGCGTAGGAGAGGGCGATAAAGGCACCCAGATAGCTCAGGAACATGCCAAGGCCAGCAAAGCGCATGAATACCTGTCCCAGCCACTCGCCACCGAGATGGCGCCCCAGCTCCAGCATGATGATGAAGAGGGCGGAGAGAGAGGTGATCCCCTCGGCCGGGAAGTCGCTCCAGCGCATGATGGAGCCGACCGCCAGAAAGCCGATGATGTAGCAGAGAACGATGAAGGCGCCGGAGAGGAAGATGCCGCGCTTGAGGTCGCGCTCCGGATCTTCCAGCTCGTCAGCCACCCCGGCCATCGCCTCGACCCCGCCGTAGGCGAAGATGGCGAACACCATAAAGCCGAGGAAGGGGATGATGTCGTTGAAAGCGGCATTGGGAGACGCTGTCAGCGATGCCTGGGTGAAGGGCTCCTGCAGAGTCATGCCGCTCACCGCGAAGGTGAAGACGCCGCCGACCAGCAGCAACACGTTGAGTGCCACCACAGAGAGACCGCCGATGGCCGCCACCTTGGCGAAGCGGGCGCTACCCAGGGTGATGAGCTTGGTGACGGTAGCAACCAGCGCGATGGCGACCACACCCAGAATAAAGGGGCCGAAGTCGATGCTGGTGCCCAGGGTGACCGGGATGACGGTGATGTCGCGGCCAAACAGCATGAAGGAGAGGGGCACCCACATGGAGAGCGCCTTGCCAAACATCCAGATGACGTAGGAGGCGAACCACATGGTCAGACCGATAAAGGCGAATCGGGTCGAGACCGAGTGGCGCATCCAGGTAAAGATGCCGCCCGCCTCTTTGCGAAAACCGGTGCCGAATTCGATCATCATCAAAATGAACGGGATGAAGAAGAACAGTCCGCCGATCACGAACATCGGAATGGCGGCATATCCCATTCGGTAAAAACCGATCCCGATATTAGTAACGCCAAATACCGATGTTAATATCATCAATATAAAGGCGCCCAACTTCAGCTTTTTTGCTGACATATTAAAAACTCCCTGATGGTGCTGGATTTAAAATAATCAAAAATTAAACAGACGAAACCGGACCCATTAATAACGCGGTAGCGCCATGCCATCCTGCTGTGGCGGGCGCGATCAGGTCATCTCTGACCGGGCTGGATTACCCGTCAGGCGGTCAATGAATGTATGGGCAGAGCAGCATGGTCTGTGCCATGCGCGATATTGGTCAGCGTTGCCGAAATTTAACTGTGAACGATTTTATCATTAATGCTGCTGGGCAGGTAAGTTTCCCGAATGAAGCTGTGGTTGAAATAAACAGACCTGCCAGTTAATTGATACGTTGCGGATGTAAACATTTACGCCAGGGCTGACACTTATTTCCATTATTCGTATTCGGCATATTTGGCGGAGTGAATTACGCCATCCTGTCAGATAAATACGCACCAATGGCGACAGCGCTTATCCTCCCAGCCGGGTCAGCAGCACGCCGCCAGTGATGATGGCCGCCGCCGTCAGCCGCACGCGCCCGAGCGGCTCTTTCAGCAACCAGACCGAGAGCAGCATGGCAAACAGCACGCTGCTTTCACGCAGAGCCGCGACCACGCCAATGGGGGCTTGGGTCATGGCCCAGATGACAATCCCGTAGGCGAGCAGTGACATGGCGCCTCCTGCCATGCCTGACAGTGCATGGCGGCGGATTTGGCGCCATGCGTTGCGTCTCTGGTGGACGATCAGCACCAACAGCATCGCCAGCCCGGTACAGGCAAAGAGCCAGAGTGTGTAGCGCACAGGTTCACCCCCTGCGCGGGCACCGGCCCCATCCGAGAGGGTATAGGTCGCCGTAAACATGGCCGTGATCAGTGCCGCTCGAATCGCTTTGCTGCCAAGGCGCTGTTGCCCGCCTCGCCAGGCCATCAGCAAGACCCCCATGATCAGCACGCAGGCGCCGATGATGCCGCCGTAGCCGGGGTAGTCCCCCAGCAACATGGCACTTAACACCATGGCAAGCAGCGGGGCACTGCCACGGGCCAGCGGATAGATCTGGCCAAAATCGCCCTGATTGTAGGCATGGCTGAGAAACAGGCAGTAACCGGTATGGAGCAGAATTGAGAGGCCGAGCCAGGGCAGTTCGGCAGCAGAGGGAAGCCCCATTGGCAGTAGCGCCACGGCGGCGATAAGCCCGGAGAAGATCGCCACCAGTGACACGCCCACCAGCCGCTCTTCGCCAATTTTGACCAGCGCATTCCAGCTGGCGTGAAGCAGGGCGGCCAGCAGGACGGCAAAAAAGACGGTGGTGTTCATGGGGGCAGGCTCTCGGGCGATGGGGGCCAACAGCATACCCGCCCGGAGCCTGATTGGCCGAGATCTGTATCAAGGCTTCGGCTTTTCGGTGCTCGCCTCCTGCGTGGTGGCGTTGCCCAGTTGTCCCAGCACCAGCTTGGGATGGGGATCGGTCTGCAGTGGTATATCCTGCAGCTGTGTTCCCTGCTGGTGGCGGTGGATGATCCCGGCGGCCATCTTGCCCAGCGCCTCGTAGCTGCTGATGGTGCCAACGCTACAGCCGTGCTCGACGAACAGTTCGGCACTGCAGATGGTGGGGATGGCTGCCTCGTTTAGTGCATTCAGCAGACGGGGGGCGATGGAGAGCAGATAGCTATCTGCGGCCAGAAAGACGATGTCGTTTTTGGCATCCTGTTGCAGCCGCTTCAGTTCGTTGTTCAGCCGCCGTGGGTCAGGGGCCATTCGCCAGGTGACCATCTGCCACTGATAGCGCTTCGCTTCATTGAGCAGCATATCGGCCACCAGCAGGGTGTTCTGCTCACGGGGGTTGAAGGGTAGCAGCAGCCGTTTGCCGGTGGCCAGATGCTCGCTGGCGTTGGCCAGTTGCAGCGCCATCGGCACCATATTGCTCACCCCGGCCACCATGCTGTTCTGGGTTTTGTCTTCCGAGAGAATGCCTGCCCCGACCGGATCGGAGACCACGTTGAAGATCAGTGGCTTGCGGTTAGCTACCAGACTCTTGGTCATGGTGGTGGCGGTGGTGCCAAAGGTGTAGATGTAGTCGTATTCGGCCAGTTTCGGCAGCATCTGCTGGCGCAGCATGGTTGCCAGCGCCGTACGATCCTGATCGGCGTTATAGGTGGTGATGGTGGCCTGATAGCCAAGGCGGGTCAGCTCTGCCCGAAAGCCCGCTTCGGCTGCGGTTTCACCGCGCCACAGTACCATGGCGATAGAGAGGGCGTGAGCGGGAAGAGCCAGCAGCAAGAGCAGGGCGAAAAGCAGCCTGACCATGATCATCTCTCCGGCGATACATCTACTGTTGAGCCTAGGTCAGTTTGTGGTTTTCTGAGCAACAGCGACGAAAAAGCGCGATGGCAAGCCATCGCGCTTTGGGTATCCGCAAAACTTCGATTAGAAGTCGTAACGGGCAGCCAGCTGGAAGTCATCCTGGTTGGCTGTCGCTTTGCCGGCAACGCTGTCCAGATTGTTGATGCGGTACTCGCCAATCACCCGCAGGTTCTTGTTGAATTTGTACTGGGCACCCAGAGTGTAGTAGTCCACGTTGTCTTTCTTGGTACCGGCTTTGTCCTGCTCCTGCTTGTTCCACAGCGCCATCAGACCGAAGCCGTTCTCGAAGTTGTAGCCCAGTGCGGCTTCCCAACCGGTGTGATCGGTGCCGGTCGCCAGGAAGTCACTGCCATCGGCATAGCTCAGGGCGGC
>NZ_CAWNZT010000371.1:17568-23475 GCF_963878965.1 Aeromonas sp. HMWF015
GCGGCGTCGCTGTCTTTGCTGGTGGTCTCTTCGGTGTCCCCACCGTCGAACTTGTAGCTGGTGTCGAGCTGGAAGCCGTTGAACAGGCCGGAGTATTTCAGTACGGAACCGGCGCGGTTGGTGGCGAAGGTGTCAGTCTTGGCGCCCAGCGCTTCGTTGCCGTAGCCGTCGGAGAGGGAGACATCAGTCCAGTCGGCCAGGAAGCCCGGGGCCCCTTTCTGGCGACCGAAAGTCACGGTGCCCCAGTCAGCGCCGACACCGGCGAACGCCAGACGGGTACGCAGGTTGTCGGAGCTCTCGCTGATGGTCTTCTCGCTGTCGTTGATGTACATCTGCACTTCGTACTGGGCCAGCGCCTTCAGACCGCTCTGGATCTGGGTCTCGGCCTTGGCGCCGAAGCGGACAAACTGGTTGGCCCCTTGCTTGGCGCTGTAATCCTTGGTGCCATTCGGGTTGGCAGTATCGACGTTTTCTTTCTTGTCGCCAAAGAATTGACCGGCGTAGATACGGCCATAGAGATCCAGCATGGAGGTGTCATTTTTGTACACTTCAACGGCTTGAGCCTGGAAGGCTGCGGTGAGAGCCAGTGCCACTACAGTCAGCTTTTTCATCTTAATCCCTTGTGGTGTTGCAAGCTTTTGTTTTGAAAACGGGGTCATGCTAGGCAGCGGGGATGACAGCGGGGTGACAGTTGGATGAAGAGTCGATGGCAATTGGGTTGCAATTGGATGAATTGGCTACATTCTTGCTCGCAGCGGCTACTTTTGTGCGCAAAGGTTTGCCCTTGTGGTAGAATGCCGCCCGTTTTCGAGCTCCATAGGTTGGATATGCGATGAGACGTGAACTGGCAATCGAGTTTTCCCGAGTGACGGAAGCGGCTGCACTGGCTGGCTACAAGTGGCTCGGACGTGGTGACAAGAATATCGCTGATGGGGCGGCCGTAGCGGCCATGCGCCACATTCTCAACCAGATCGAGATCGATGGTGAGATTGTGATCGGCGAAGGTGAAATTGATGAAGCGCCGATGCTCTATATCGGCGAGAAGGTTGGTACCGGACACGGCGACGCGGTGGATATTGCGGTCGATCCCATCGAGGGTACCCGCATGACTGCCATGGGTCAGGCCAACGCGCTGGCGGTGCTGGCGGTGGGCGACAAGGGTTCTTTCCTGAAAGCGCCTGACATGTACATGGAAAAGCTGATCGTCGGGCCCAAGGCCAAAGGCGCCATCGACCTGGATCAGGCTCTCGAGCTGAACCTGAAGTCGGTGGCCAAGGCGCTGGGCAAGCCGCTCTCCCGTCTGACCGTCATTACCCTGGCCAAGCCGCGTCATGACAAGGCAATCAAGGAGATGCAGGGTCTGGGCGTGCGGGTGTTCGCCATTCCTGATGGTGACGTTGCCGCCTCCATCCTCACCTGTCTGCCGGACAGCGAAGTCGACATGCTGTATGGCATCGGCGGCGCACCGGAAGGGGTGATCTCCGCGGCGGTGATCCGCGCGCTGGATGGCGACATGCAGGCCCGTCTGGTGCCGCGTCACCGGGTCAAGGGTGACAGCCCGGAAGTGCGTGCGCTGGGCGAGCAGGAAATTGCCCGCTGCGAAGCGCTGGGCATCGACGTCAACAAGGTGCTCAAGTTGGAAGACATGGCGAAGAATGACAACGTCATCTTCTCCGCCACCGGCATCACCAAGGGTGATCTGCTGGACGGCATCACCAGCGATGGCGTGATGGCGACCACCGAGACTCTGTTGATCCGTGGCAAGTCGCGCACCATTCGCCGTATCAAGTCGATCCATTATCTTGAGCGTAAAGACAGCGTAGTGCGCGACATTATTCTGTGATGTGGTGAATACTGGTCGGCGGCAAGTCCCGTACTAGTGCCGCCGTATCAAGTCGATCCATTACCTGGAACGTAAAGACAGCGTGGTTCGCGATATCATCCTGTGATGATGGCTCGCTGAACCGGCTGTGTTGTTTGAAGCCCGATCGCCCGTGCGGTCGGGCTTTTTGTTGTGTGCCAGCTACGTTTGTGCCGCCGCTTCGGCTATGGTGGCTCAGACCATCCCAAAGGAGTGGAGTCTATGGAGTGTCGTAGCGGCTGCGCTGCCTGTTGCATCGCCCCCAGTATCAGCAGTGCCATTCCCGGTATGCCAGATGGCAAACCGGCAGGTGTCCCCTGTATCCAGCTCGATAGCGCCCTTGGCTGCAAGATCTTCGGTCAACCGGAGCGGCCGGCGGTGTGCGGCGGTTTTCGCCCCATGATGGATGTGTGTGGCAGCCACCGCGCCGAGGCCATCTGGCTGATCGGCGAGCTGGAGCGGCTCACTACCTGACGAGGGCAGGGCGAAGATATAAAAAAAGAGGCCGCATCATGCGGCCTCTCGCGTTTCTGTTTGCCGGGGATCAGAGCCCCGCCAGTTCCAGTGCCTGACGATAGTACTCGTTGGCCTTGTTGGTGAGGCGGCGTTTGTCCATCAGCTGGCCGAGAGCGTGATAGGCGGCGGCGCTCGGCGCCCGCTCCACCTCCTGTTCCAGCAGCTTCTGGGCATCGTCCAGTTGACCTGCCAGCAGATAGAGCTGGGCCAGTGCGGTGTCTACCTCCGGTTGCCCCTGCTGTTTTTGCAGCAGTGCCAGCAGCGGCTGGTAACTCTCGAGTTTCAGCTTGGGCAGGCGAGCCAGCAGCTGCGGCATCGGCTGTTTGCGCAGCGCCTCCTGCCACAGGGTGGCGGCCTCGCCATCGGCACCCAGCTGGCGCAGCAGATCGCCGTAGCAGGCCAGCAGTTCTGGCTCCAGGCGCAGTTTGCGCGGCAGATCCTGCCATACCGCCTTGAGGGTCTCGAGGCTGCCGGCAGCCTGTTGCAGACGACCACACCAAGCCTGTTGCAGCAGATCTTCTTCCTGTTTCGGGGTCAGCTTGCCGACCTTGTGCAGCGCCGGAATCAGGTCGCACAGGGCACTCCAGTCCTGACGGGCCAGATGCACCTGGCGCAGCTGATCCAGCACCATGGGGTGGCGCGGGTTGAGGGCGTAGACCGACTCCAGCATCGCCAGCGCGGTATCGTACTGGCCCTGCTCGATCTGCAGCTGGGTCTGGGTCAGGGTGAGCGCCAGCTCGGCTTTGGGATTCTCCTCCTGCGCTTTTTGCAGGTATTGATCCCGGCGGGCGTCGTCACCACGGGCCTGCGCCGCCTTGGCGGCGCTCAGGTAGTTGAGCAGCGGGGTGTCGCTGTTGCTGGCCCCCTTGATCATCAGCTTTTCCGCCTGACTGTAGTGGCCTTCGGCCATTGCCAGGGTGGCGGCGACGGTCTGTTGATTGGCCTTGCGGCGGCGGCGTGAGCCGTACCAGCCTAGGGTCTTGCGGCGCAGGCCGAATACCCGACCCAGCAGCCACTCGACGATCAGCAGGGCGCCGTAGAACAGCACGGCCAGGATCACCGCGCTGGTGACGGAAGATTCGATGGTGTAATTGCCAATGGCAATCAGCACATAGCCCTTGTTACCGGAGGCTTGCGGGCCAAAGATCAGCCCTGCGACCATCACGGCAACCAGAATGATTATACGGATCATGGTGCCCTCCTCAGCTGCTGGCCAGAATGCGTTGCAGGCGTTCGGTCAGCACCTGCTCCAGCATGGCCTGGGTCTTGAACTGGGCCGGATAGTCGATCTGGATCTGCTCACCCTTTAGCTTGTCGATCTCGCCCTGCATGTAGCGGGTGGCGCTGTTGTCGGTGTCGAAATACTGGGTCAGCCAGCGTTGGGCCTTGTCCAGGCTGTCTTCGTAGAGCGCCTGCTGCTCGCGATAGACGGAGAGCTGGGCCTGCAACAGCTTGGTCTTGAGGTTTTCACGCAGGAAGATCTCCTGCTGCGGCGAGAGCAGCGCCTCGACCGCGCCATCGCGGCGACGGATGGTGACGAAGTTCTCGGTGAACTTGACCCAGTTCTTCTTCAGGTTGCTCTCCCACTCGTCTGGATTGGTGCTGACCGCTTGATCCGGCTCGGCCTTGGCTTCCGGCATGCTGACGGTGGAGAGGGGCAGCAGCTCGATCTGGTCGGACAGTGCAGCCAGCTTGAGGGTCAGCCCCTCGCGGTCGATGCGCGGCATCCCCTTGAGCTTGGCGATATCTTCGGCCAGTGCCTTGCGGATCGGCATCAGGCTGGGGTCGTTGAGGGCGGCGATCCGCTCGTCGGCATTGCCGAGCAGGGTGATGGCGGAGACAAGGTCATGCTCCAGCCACAGTTTGCGGCCCGCCATCCGTACCAGATATTCGGATTCGGCCAGCATCCAGTCGTTGGGGCGCTTGTCATTCAGGTCCAGTACCCGGTTCTGCAGACCCTGCATCTCCCCCTGCAGCCGCTGCTGGGTTTGATCCAGCGCGGCCAGCTGCTCGGCATCCTTGCTGCTGGTCTGGTCGATCTTGCTCAGGGCGCTCGCCAGCTGCTGCTTGAGCTGGGCCAGTTCGGCCTGCTGGGCCACGGCATTCTTGTGACCGTGCAGATAGAGACCGCCGGTCAGGCCAAGGGCCAGCAGGATGGCAACCCCTCCCAGTACGGCACCGGAGCGGCTCTTGCTGCCATTGACCGCAGCGGTCGGCTGGGGTTTGACCTGGGATTCTTGTTGTTCTGTCATTCCATCTTCCTCAGTTCCAGTGCGGCCGTCAGGGCCTGGTTGGATGCACCTTGGGCAATCGTGATATGGATAAAGCCCGCTGCGCTGGCCATCTCGGCCACGCGCGGGCTGGGGACCACCAGCAGGCGGTCAAAAAGCCAGGGCCGCTGGTGGTCGGGAACCAGCTCCAGCAGCCGTTGCAGCAGTTCACCACTGGTAATGAGCAGGCTGTCCAGCCCCGCTGCCTGCCAGTGGTGGGTTAATGTGTCCCCGTCCAGCTCGGGGTAGTGGCGTTCATAGGCCGCACAATAGTGCACCAGAGCACCGCGTGAGGCCAGCGTGCTGGCGATGAGATCCCGCCCGCCATTGCCGCGCAGGATCAGCACCCGTTTGCCTGCTACCTGCTGCAGGGCGGGCAGGGCCAGCAGCCCTTCGCTGCGCGGGTCATCCGGGCAGCTTGCCGTGATGCCGATGGCTGCAAACGCATCTGCGCTGGCCTGACCCACCGCAAAGTACTCAATATGTGGCCAGGTCTGACCAGTTTGCAACAGAAAATCGTGTGCAAAATGAACGGCATGGATGCTGACGGCGATAACCGCGTCGGCACTGTGCAACAGGTCGGGCAGGAGAGGGAGTTCGCTGCCCGCCACGGTTTCCAGCAGCGGGCAGCAGAGTGGTACATGGCCGTGCTGGCGCAGCAACTGCACCAGCTCGGCGGCCTGAGTGGCCGGACGCACCACCAGCGGGATCATGTGCGGTAGACCTCGGCCAGGATCTCGTCGGCACCGGCGGCCAGCAGGCGTTGAGCCAACTGCTCGCCGAGCGCTTCGCCATCGACCAGCGGGCCGCGGATCTCGTCACGGATCACCTGGCTGCCATCGGGACTGCCCACCAGACCGCGCAGCCAGATCTGCTCGCCTTCGACCAGTGCGTAGGCACCGATAGGCACCTGACATCCCCCTTGCAGGGCGCGATTCATGGCGCGCTCGGTCAGCACCCGGGCGCGGGTCTCGGCGTGCTCCAGCGGCGCCAGCAGGGCGTGCAGTTCTACATCGTCGAGGCGGCATTCGATGCCGACGGCACCCTGACCGTTGGCGGGCAGGCTCTGCTCCGGCTCGATAAAGGCGGTGATGCGCTGCGCCATCTCCAGTCGTTTCAGACCGGCGGCGGCGAGGATGATGGCGTCGTACTCACCGGCATCCAGTTTGGCGAGGCGAGTGTTGACGTTGCCACGCAGGTCGCGGATCACCAGATCCGGGCGGGCGGCGCGCAGCTGGCACTGGCGGCGCAGGCTGGAGG
>NZ_CAWNZT010000371.1:23485-42726 GCF_963878965.1 Aeromonas sp. HMWF015
ATCTTCCCGTTCGCAGATGGTGTGCAGACCGAGCCCCTCGGGGAACTCCACCGGAACGTCTTTCATGGAGTGAACGGCGATATCGGCCCGTCCTTCCAGCATGGCGGTCTCCAGCTCCTTGACGAACAACCCCTTGCCACCGACCTTGGCCAGCGGGGTATCGAGGATCTTGTCACCCTGAGTGCTCATGGGCACCAGTTCGACCTGCAACTGCGGGTGCAGGGCTTCGAGCCGGTCTTTGACAAAGTTGGCCTGCCACAGGGCCAGCGGGCTCTTGCGAGTGGCAATTTTCAGGGTTCGGGCTGCCATATCAATCAGTTGTTTCATTTTTAGAAGGAAATCGATATTACCACCCTTTGCCCGGGCTTTCATGGCGGAGCCGGCAAAAGCGGGGCCAAGCTCAAAAATGCATGCTGAAAATGATTTTCATTAAGCAAGTTGTGTTGATTAATTCATTGAATATATTGAAATTTAATGATTTCCCCTGATACTTGATGTGGTCATACCAGAAATAATCTGGTGTTTAGCTGAAGGCTTGTTTACCACCGCTGTTTGCATTGTTAACATGATCACACTTTTTTGACGTATCCCCCTTTTGGTGCGTCATTTTCACTTAGGTGATAGGCAGGGCATTGCAGGAACACATGGATACGCTGGTTGCGCGTTATGACGACATTACCCGTCTCAAGACGCAACGGGCGTTAGGCCTCATGAGTCGCTATGGGCAGCAGGTATTCCAACTGCTGCCTGTCATGCTGCACTTCAATCATCCCCTGCTGCCCGGTTATGTCTCCGGTGATGTCCCTCATGGCATCTGGAGCTTCAGCGCCACCGCCGAGCAGCAAGCCTTTATCGATGACCTCTGTCGCAACGCCAACTGCCAGAGTGGTCTTGCCACCCATGATCGAGCCATTCAGGGGCTCTACTCCATGGGCAGCACCTCCTCCATCGGCCAGTGCTGTCACTCCGATCTCGATATCTGGGTCTGCCACGTGGCCGGTTTGTCGCAGGAGCGGCTCGATCTGCTGGAGCTGAAGTGCCAGCAACTCTCCAAGTGGGCCGAACAGCGCGGGGTCGATCTCAACTTCTTCCTGATCCCGGAAGACAAGTTCCGCCAGACCAACGATGCCCAGATGCAGGGGGAGAGCTGCGGCAGTGCCCAGCACCTGCTGTTGCTCGACGAGTTCTACCGCAGTGCCATGCGTATCGCGGGCAAACGCTTGATCTGGTATCTGGTGCCCACCGAGTGTGATGATCACTACGATGCGTATGTGAACGAGCTGTTCGAGAGCGGCAAGCTCAAGCAGGATGACTGGCTCGATCTCGGCAGTTTTGACCGTATTCCGGCCGAAGAGTATTTCGGCTCCGCCCTGTGGCAGCTCTACAAGGGGATCGACTCCCCCTACAAGGCGGTGCTCAAGTCGGTGCTGATGGAGGCCTACTCCCACGAGTATCCCAACACCCGCCTGCTGTCGATGATTGGTCGCGACTGGTTCCAGCACAACGAGGGGATGCACTACCGGCTCGACAACTACTGTCTGATGCTGGACAAGGTGACCAACTACCTCAAGTCCATCGGCGATATGGCGCGGCTCGATCTGGTGCGCCGCTGCTTCTACCTCAAGGTGTGCGACGGTCTCAGCCATCCCAAGGATGATCACTCCCCCGAGTGGCGTCGCGAGCAGATGAGCCAGCTGGTCTCCTACTGGGGCTGGAGTCAGGACAAACTTTATCAACTCGATCATCGCCATGAGTGGAAGATCGAAGAGGTGAAGATCGCTCACGCCGAGCTGCTGGAAGCCCTGATGCAGAGCTACCGCAACCTGATCCAGTTCGCCCGCCGCAACAACATCAGCGAGTCGATCAACCCGGAAGATATCGGCATTCTGTCGCGCAAACTCTACGCCGCGTTCGAGAGCCTGCCGGGCAAGGTGCAGCGCATCAACCTCAAGATCGCGCCGGATCTCAGCGAGCCGGATCTCAGCTTCGTGCAGGTGCCCCACGGTCGCCTCAACCGCGCCGGCTGGTACCTCTACAAACATTCGCTGGAGCCGGTGGACATCATTGGCCGCGCGCCGCTGGAGTTCAACGGTTACATCAGCAAGCTGGTCTCCTGGGCCTACTTCAACGATCTGTTGACCCCCCAGTCGCGGGTGCACCTGTTCAATCAGGGTTCGGATCTGCACATCGACAATCTGCACCAGTTCTGCCGCGATCTCTCCGGCTGCTTCCCCGAGAAGTACCCGCTGGCCACCAACCTGGCCCTCAGCCGGCCGTGCGAGATCCGCCAGCTCTCCATCTTCCTCAATCTGGAGATGGACCCGACCAGCCACTGGGTCGGTCAGGTGATCGAATTTGACGCCAATACCGTGGATGTCTTCTCGTTCGGCCGCAATCAGGAGTGTCTGGTGGGCTCGGTGGATCTGGTCTACCGCAACTCCTGGAGCGAGATCCGTACCCTGCACTTCCAGGGGGATGAAGCCGTGGTCGATGCCCTCACCACCATCCTCGGCAAGATGCATCAGGATGCCGCCGCCCCCGAGATGATCGAGGTGTTCTGCTACAGCCAGCACTTCCGCTCTCTGGTGCGCTCCCGCTTCCAGACGCTGGTGGCGGAGTGTATCGATCTGCGCCTTGCCCGCGACAAGCAGCAGCTGGTCAAGACCATGGCCCTTGGCCGCGAGAAGTACGGCATCTTCTTCGAGCGGCGCGGGGTGTCGGTGAAGAAGCTGGAAAACGCCATCGATTTTTACCGTCACATCTCCCACAACAAGCTGGATCACCTGCCGCTGCGGCTCGACAAGACCCACAGCCAGCATCTGCCGAGCATCGTCGATGCCTACGCCAGCGAAGGCTTGGTGCAGTTCTTCTTCGATACCCGTGATGCGGGCACCAACATCTATATCCTCGATGAGGCGAACCGGGTGGAGATCTACCAGCACTTTGCCGGCAACAAGGATGAACTGGTGGCGGGGGTCAACCGCTTCTACACCTCCAATCACGAGCGGTTCAGCGATGATGGGCAGTTCATCAACTTCAACCTGCCCCAGTACTACGAGATAGTACAAGTAAATGGCGAGCTGGATGTGATCCCCTATCGCAGTCAGGGCACTCTGCGCGAACAGGTGCCGCCCGCTCGAGAAGTGGGCTGACCCGTCAGTTGGAATCGCAATAAAAAACGGCCTGCAGATGCAGGCCGTTTGCTTTGCCGGAAGGGCTCACGCGCCGAGGCGGGCCAGAAGCCAGCTGCGAATGTCGCCCAGCTGCGGGCGGCAGATCTCGTGACGCATCGGGTACTCGTGCCACTCGGGGGCGAGTCCGGCGCTTTCCAGCCGGTTCTTGGCATCCCAACCGAGCGACAGGCTCACCACATCGTCATAGATGCCGTGCATGTAGCAGATGGGAAGGGCGCGAGCAGCCTCGCTCATCTCGCCGAGCAATTTGTCGGGGGCTGCCAGATAGGTGGACATGCAGAGCAGGCCCGCCAGCGTTGCCTGATAGCGCAGCGCGGTGAAGGAGGCAATCACCCCGCCCTGAGAGAAACCTGCCAGCACGATATGCTCGGGGGCAAACCCGTCGGCCACCAGCTGATCGAGCAGGGCGGCAATCTGGTCGGCCGATTCACGGACATGGGACTCCACGGCCCGCTCGGCGGGATCCTCGAAGCTCTTGATGTCGTACCAGCCGCGCATCTTGTAGCCCATGTTGATAGTGATGGGGCGCTCGGGGGCATCCGGCAGCAGGTGACGCACCGGTAGCTCGGTGGGCAGATCCAGCGCGTCCACCAGCGGGGCGAGACCGGCGCCGGAATCACCCAGCCCATGCAGCCAGATCACCGCATGACGGGCGCCCTGCGGGTGCAGGTCAATCATGGGAACACCACCTCTTCGCCCGCCTGGGCGGTGCAGGATTGGCTCAGCAGCGCCTTGAGCTCGTGGCCGAAGCGGTTGTCGATCCAGGTGTCACCCTGCAGTTCGAAGTGGAAGCCGTTCTCGCGGGTGGCGACCCAAATCTGGTGCAGTGGCTCCTGCTTGTTGATGATGACCTTGGTCTTGTTCTCGAAAGAGAGGGTCAATACGCCGCCGCTGCGTTCGCAGTCGATATCCGGATACCCCTCGTCGAGCGTGTCTTCCACATATTGGAAAAAGGCGTCGGTCAGGGCGTGATACTCGTGATCCTTCATCGGTTTATCCTGTTGCTTTTAACAATGTGAGTGCGATTATAGAGGGCCAAAAATTTTTTCGCAGCGAACCATTATGATCACCCAGTTCACCAAGTGTCTGCTTGCCACTCTTCTGTCCCTCGGGTTGGCCGCGTGCGGTCTGAAGGGGCCGCTCTATATGCCGCCCCCCGAGCAGCCACAGAGCCAGAGTACACCGCAAGCAGCACCGCCTGCGACCTCCGAGGCTGCCACCGAGGCCGCGCCGCACTAATGCCGCACCCATTCTAGGAAGGAACCGCCCCTTTGGATCACTTTAACTACGATGCCGACGGCCAGCTTCAGGCCGAGCAAACCTCGCTGCAACAGCTTGCCGAGCAGTACGGTACCCCGCTTTACGTTTACTCCCGTGCGACCCTCGAGCGCCACTGGCACGCCTTCGACAAGGCCGCTAGGGATATTCCCCATCTGATCTGCTATGCGGTGAAGGCCAACTCCAATCTGGCGCTGCTCAACCTGCTGGCCCGTCTGGGCTCGGGGTTTGACATCGTCTCTGGTGGCGAGCTGTCGCGGGTACTGGCGGCGGGCGGTGATCCGGCCAAGGTGGTTTTCTCCGGCGTGGCCAAGAGCGAAGCGGAGATGCGTCTCGCGCTTGATAAAGAGATCCTTTGTTTCAATCTGGAGTCGGAAGCCGAGCTGGAGCGCCTCAATCGGGTGGCGGGCAGCATGGGCACGAAGGCTCGCGTCTCGGTGCGGGTCAATCCGGATATCGATGCCGGTACTCACCCCTATATATCCACTGGCCTCAAGCAGAACAAGTTCGGCATTCCCATCGAGCTGGCGCCCGCCATCTATCGCAAGGCGGCCGCGATGGCGAACATCGAGATCGTCGGGGTCGATTGCCATATCGGCTCGCAACTCACTGAATTGAATCCCTTTATGGAAGCGGCTGACAAGCTGCTGCGGCTGATCGACGGTCTGGCGGCGGAAGGGATTCATATCCACCATCTGGACGTGGGCGGCGGCCTTGGGGTCAACTACGGTTCCGAGCAGCCACCCCATCCGACCGAGTATGCCGAAGCGCTGAAGCAGAAGCTGGCGGGCCGGGATCTGACCCTGCTGTTCGAGCCGGGCCGCGCCATCGTCGCCAATGCCGGCGTGCTGCTGACCCGGGTTGAGTACCTGAAACCGGGCGAGACCCGCAACTTCGCGCTGATCGATGCCGGCATGAACGACATGCTGCGCCCCTCGCTCTACGGCGCCTGGATGAACATCATCGAGGTGGATAGCCGTGCCGGCCATACCCCTGCGATCTATGACGTGGTGGGCCCGGTGTGCGAGACCGGCGACTTCCTCGGCAAGGAGCGCACCCTGGCCATTGCCGAGGGGTCGCTGCTAGCGGTGCGTTCGGCCGGAGCCTACGGCTTTACCATGTCATCCAACTACAACACCCGTCCGCGCGCAGCCGAAGTGTTGGTGGATTGTGCCGAAGCACACCTGATCCGCGAGCGGGAGCAGTTGGCCGATCTCTGGCGCGGTGAGCACCTGCTGCCCTGATGCAGTAGATAGAGATGACAGAATTTTACAGCCCTGACAGCACAGGAGTGCGCGATGTGTACAGATTGTTCCAGGATGCATGGGGCTGTGGCCAATGACTTCATAGTGGTTGATGGTGAGTATTTACAGCCCTAACAGCACAGGAATGCACGATGTTGATAGATTTTTCCAAGATGCATGGCTTGGGCAACGACTTCATGGTGGTGGATGGCGTCACCCAGAAGGTATTTTTCAGCAATGACGTCATCAAGAAGCTGGCAGATCGCCACTTCGGGATCGGCTTTGATCAGCTGCTGCTGGTGGAGCCGCCCTATGACCCTGAACTCGACTTTCACTATCGCATTTTCAATGCCGATGGCAGCGAGGTGGAGCAGTGTGGCAACGGTGCCCGCTGTTTTGCCCGTTTCGTGCGTCTCAAGGGGTTGATCAACCGGGATCGCATCGCGGTCAGTACCGCCCGGGGTCGCATCGTGTTGCAGCTGGAGGGGGAGAATCAGGTCACGGTCAACATGGGGGTGCCCCAGTTTGAGCCGGGCAAGATCCCGTTCCGGGCCCAGAAGGCAGAGAAAACCTATCTGCTGCGGGCGCAGGAGCATACCGTGATGTGTGGCGTGGTCTCCATGGGCAATCCCCACTGCGTCATTGAGGTGCCTTCGGTCGCCGATGCACCGGTCGAGACGCTCGGTGCCATCATGGAGCGCCACGAACGTTTTCCCGAGCGGGTCAACGTCGGTTTCATGGAGATGGTCAATGCCACCGAGATCAAGCTGCGGGTGTTCGAGCGGGGCTGTGGCGAGACCCTGGCCTGCGGCACCGGTGCCTGTGCGGCGGCGGTGATTGGCATCAGTCAGGGCAAGCTCAAGGAGCGGGTCACCGTCAGTCTGCCGGGCGGCAAGCTGACCATCGCCTGGAAGGGGCCGGGCCAGCCGGTCTATATGACAGGTCCCGCCGAACATGTGTTTGACGGCCAGATAGAGGTTTAGCCGATAAAGGTTCAGGTACGGGGGGCGTTGGCCCCCTTTGCCCATGATGTCGGGGCAGCGAGCCCCATTTCTCTGATGGATCAACCAATTTATGAGCGAACTCAAACGGCAGGAGCAATCGGTGGATGAAGCCACTGTGCTGGAGTACCTGGCCCGTTATCCCGAGTTTTTCCAACGCCATGCCGCCGTGCTGGACCGGATCCGCATTCCCCATGAACGCAAAGGGTCGGTCTCGCTGGTCGAGCGCCAGCTGGAGCGTCAGCGCGAGCGGATCGAACAGCTGGAGCAGGAGATCACCGAATTGATGGGGATCGCCAGCGAGAACGAGCGGATCTTCCGGGTCTATGCCGATCTCTACGGCGAGCTGTACGGTTGCCAGACCCTGTTCGAGGTGAGTGCCGTGATGGGCAAGGCCTTTGTCCAGCGGCTGCGCCTGACCGGGTTGCGACTCTGGCTCAACCCCAAGAAGTTTGCCCTGAGCGGGCCCGAGCAGCGCTTTCTGGCACAGGGCAAGCAGCTCGAATCACTGCTGGGTCAGCGTCTGCCGGGGCAGGATTACTACTTTGGCCGCCTGAGCCAGAGCGAGAAGCAGGCACTGTTTGGCCATGATGTGCTGGTCAACTCGGTGGCCCTGATGCGGCTCGGCGATCTCGGCGTGCTGGCCTTCGCCAGCTCGGATCCCGGCCACTTTACTCCCCATAACGACACCCTGCTGCTGGGCCAACTGGGGCGCCTGCTGCAACTGCGTCTGCCCGAGTTGACTCATGGCTAGAACACCGGCCAAGTCGCCCGCCAAAGCTCCCGTCGTCGCACCGCCACTGCCTCCTGCACTGGCGGACGAGCTGGCGGCCTTTATCGAATACCTGAGGGTCGAGCGTCAGCTCAGCCCTCATACCCGCAATAACTATCAAGCCCATCTGGAGGCGATGACCGCCGAGCTGGTGGCCCAGGGGCTCACTGACTGGGGTCGGCTCGAGGCGAGTCAGGTACGCACTCTGGTGACCCGGATGCACAAGGCGGGCCTTGCTCCTCGTTCCCTTTCCACCAAGGTCTCTGCCCTGCGCAGCTTTTGCGACTGGCAGGTGCGGCAGGGGCGGCTGACAGCCAATCCGGCCCGTGGCATCGTCACCCCCAAACAGGGGCGGCCGCTGCCGAAAAACCTCGATGTGGACGAGATGCACCAGCTGCTCAACATCACCGACGAGCAGGATCCGCTGGCGGTGCGGGATCGCGCCATCATGGAGCTGATGTACTCTTCAGGGCTGCGTCTGGCCGAGCTGGTGGGGATCAATCTGGTGGATCTGAAGCTCGACGACCGCCAGCTCAAGGTGACCGGCAAGGGCTCACGGGAGCGGGTGCTGCCCATCGGCCGGATGGCGGTCGAGTGGCTGCAGAAGTGGCTCAAGGTGCGCCCGCTGCTGGCCGGGGACGAGAGCGAGGCGCTGTTTGTCTCCAGCCGCAAGCAGCGGCTGTCGGCCCGTTCGGTGCAAGCCCGCCTCGATGGCTGGGGCAACAAGCAGGCGCTCAACGCCCACGTCCATCCCCACAAGCTGCGCCACAGCTTCGCCACCCATATGCTGGAGTCTTCCGGCGATCTGCGGGCGGTTCAGGAGCTGCTGGGACACGCCGACCTCTCCACCACCCAGATCTATACCCACCTCGACTTCCAGCATCTGGCCAAGGTTTACGACAGCGCCCACCCCAGGGCCAAGCGTGACCCTGATGCGCAGGACGATGAATAACGGGCCATGAGCCCCCGTTGCAGAGGAGAGTCCATGCACTTCTATCGCCGTTGGCAGCCGGTTGCTGCCATCTCGTTTGACCTCGATGACACCCTCTATGACAACGGCCCCGCCATCGTGCGGGCCGAGCAGTGGATGCTGAGCCATCTGCGCAGCGAATATCTGGCCACCGCCATGCTCGACAAGCCACGCTGGCTGGAGTTAAAACGCGCGGTGTTGCTGGCCAACCCCGGGCTGCGCCACGATGTCAGTCTGGCGCGCCAGCAGACCATCCGTACCGCCATGGTCGAGGGGGGGATGGCCGACCAGCAGGCCAGTCGCGAGGCGGAGCAGGTCTTTGCTGCGTTTCTGGCAGAGCGCTCGAAGATCGATGTGAGCGAGTCCACTCATCAGCTGCTGGCCAGATTGGCCGAACGCTATCCGCTGGTGGTCATCACCAACGGCAATCTGGATCTGGCGCAGGCAGGGCTGAATTGCTACTTCACGCTGGTCTGCAAGGCGGGGGCGGGCGCCAGGATGAAACCGGCACCGGATATGTTTGAGCAGACCCGCAGCGCCCTCAAGCTGCCAGCGGAGCGGATCCTCCATGTGGGGGATCATCCCGAGACCGATGTGCTGGGGGCCCGTTTGCACGGCTTTCGCGCCGCCTGGCTCAACGAACGGCAGCAACCGTGGCAACAGCTGCAACTGTTGCCGGATGTGGAGCTGACGGCTCTGGAGGATCTGGCCGAGCTGCTGCTCTGATGGCGCTGGCGGGTGGCCCGGCTCAGGCGGTAATGGCTGTCAGCGAATAGCGATATATGGCAAGGGGTTACGCCCGCTATTTGCGACAAACCAGCCCGATCAGGGTGTAGCGGTCGCGCTGGTTGACGCGGCAGTAACTGATGCCGACGGGCAGCGCCTGCTGCAGGGTGATGGCGCTGTTCTGATAGCGGCAGACCAGATAGAGCGGGCGCAGGCTGCTATCGAGCTGGCTCCAGTAGTGGATCTCGTCGCTGTCGCCATTATCCGGTTTGAGTTGGGCTAGTTCGGCAGGATCTCCGTCGAACAGGGCCAGATTATCGAGCCGGTGGCTGAGGGTTTCGTCCGGTTTGCCATCGTCATTGCGAGTGAACGCCTGCCAGCCCTGCTGCGGAGTCAGCAGCTGCTGGCGAGTCTCGATGGTGGCGGGACAATCAAATTGCAGGCTGGCGGCAAGGGCCAGGGTGGTCAGTAACATGGCTGCGGTTCTCTCTTCACGTCCTCAATACGATGCCATGCTACGTCATCTTCCGCCGAACAGCTTCATCAGCTTATCAAGCAGGTCAAGCTGTTGTGGTGGTTGCTTCATGGCTTCCGCTTCCCGCTCCAGCAGCGCCTGCTGCTCCTGCTGGCGGTCGCTCAGCACCCGGTAGAGGGGCTCGACCAGCGCCTCGCGCTGCATCACCAGCTCCTGAAACATTGCCTGATTGATGCGATAGGTTTCGACGGTGGCCACCGCCCGTACCGTGAAGGAGCTGGGCTCGCCGGTGAGCAGACTCAGTTCGCCAAAAAAGTCTCCCGCGTTGAGCGTACCAAGCTTCAGCTCTCGCCCTTCGACATTGACCACCATCTCGGCCTCCCCTTTGACCAGCACGAACAGCCAGCTGGAGACATCCCCCTGCTCCAGCATGATGTCGCCGCTGACGAAGGGGGCGAACTTCACCTGATCGGCCAGCTGAAGCAGCTCGTTCTCCTGCAACATGGCAAACAGCGGCAGCTTGCGCAGGGTATCGGTTCGTTCGGCGGTGTGGCGCTTGTGGCGGGCATCCAGATGCTGCTTCTCCTTGGCCATAAAGACGTTGAAGATCGGCGGGGTGAGGCGGCGATCGTTGCGGCGCAGGGCGGCATCGATCAGGCTGCGCACCATGGAGTCGGTCGGATCGTCGCGAGCCAGGTCAGTGAGCCAGTAGCGCACCGCATAGCGGGCGATGCCCCCTTCGACATTCATCAGCAGGCAGTCCGGTTGCGGATGCTTGGCGACGCAGGGGAGCTTGGTCTCCCGCAGGGATTTCTCGATCAGCGCGATGATCTGGGTCGGCAGGGTATCCAGGGTCAGATCGAACCAGACCCAGCGCCGCCACTGCAAGGGTTCGCCACGGCGACGCCCGAGCACGGTGAAGCGCTGTTTGAGCAGATGGCTGTTGGGGATGACGACTGTCTCCCAGTTGCGGGTCTCGATGGTGGTGGCACGCCAGTTGATCTCCACCACCCGGCCCTGGGTGGTATCCACTTGCAGCCAGTCACCGATGGCGATGGAGTTGTCGAGCTGAATGGAGACCCCGGCCAACAGGTTGCCCAGGGTGTCCTGCATGGCGAAGGCGATGACCGCAGTGATTACCGCCGAGGTGGTGACTATCTCCCCGAGCGCCATGCCGGAGGCGTAGAGGCGAAACAGACCCCAGCCGATATAGCCGATGGTGATGACGATATCGGCGATGATCCGCGGGATCCGCACATGGCAGAGGGGGAGCAGAAACTCGAACAGCAGGATCCCCCATATCTTGACCAGTATCAGGCCGGCCAGCAGGGTGGAGATCTCGATCAGCAATTGATGGGGCAGCGGTAGTTTGAACCAGCCCCCCTCCAGCTGGATCAGCAGGATCACCACCGCGCTTATCATCACGAAACTGAGCTCGGAGAGCAGCTCCCGTCGCTGTCCCGGACGACGCCAGAAGTGGATCAGCATCAGGGAGAGGGTGAGCAGGGTCCAGAACGGGTGTTCGCCAATCCAGATCAGCGTCGGTAGCGCGGTGAGGTTTTCGCCAGCCATAGCAGCACCTTATTGTGGTTTTATTTCCAGCATAGCTGCTGCGGCGCGGGGAAATGGTGCGTTGGGGCGGCTATTTATTTATCCTGTGCAGAACCGGGCAAAGGAGTGCGATTGAGTGAAATTTTCAAAGAAAATCATCTGTTTGATGGCTCTGTTGCCATTGGCGGGCTGCGACCTGCTGGCCGAGAAGTATCGGGTCGAATTCCGGGATGGCTCCTGGCGTGAAATAGCCATTACCCCCTTCTCCAGCGAGGCGCGCTGGCGTGAGGGGTGTGCCACCGGCGAGGTGCTGAGCGACATGAAGGTGCCCATCAAGCGGGGTGACACGGTCAATGGCCGCGAGCAGTTGCTGATCGGCGGCGAGAAGTTCGAGCTGGATGACAACAACCTCTACCGCAGCAACGGCATGGTGTTTGGTCATTCGCCTGACCATATCCAGCGCGGGCTCAAGGGGATGGATATCTGTCGCACCTTGCGCCCCGAGCGGGGTGGACTGCCCAAGCTCAAGGCGCGCGGGTTTGGCGACTGAATCGATGAGGGATTAACTCGTTGCCATCAATGCACAGCGCTGGCGGCAGGCATCGCCAAAGGCTTGAAAGATCTTGATGGAGTGGGGATTTTCATTGGCTTTCCACTCCGGATGCCACTGCACTGCCAGCAAAAAGGGTGACAGTGCGGGGGCATGAAGTGCCTCGATCAGCCCATCTTCTGCGTGGGCCAACGGCTCCAGACCCTTCCCCAACCGGTTGATGCCCTGTCCATGCAGGGAGTTGACCGGAATCTGTTCTTCCCCCATCAGTTCGGCAAACCAGCTGCCCGGCAGCAGTTTGATCTGATGGCTTGGCCCATACTGCTCGTCGACCGGATCGTCGGCATCCTCCCGGTGATCGTCATAACCCGGCTCGTTATAGACCTTCTGATGGATGTCTCCCCCCAGCGCCACGTTGATCTCCTGCATTCCGCGGCAGATACCGAGGATCGGCAAGCCACGGGCGAGCGCCCCCTTGATGAGGGGCAGATCGAACAGGTCGCGAGCCCTGTCTTGCTGTTTTTCCGGCGTGAGGTTCTCCTGGCCGTAGAGGGCCGGATCGATATTGGAACCTGCACCACTCAGATAGACCCCATCGGCGAGATCCAGATACTGCTCCAGATCGGTGGTGCCGCAGCAGGTGGGCACCAGCAGCGGGACGCAGCCGCTTATCTCCACCAGCGGCATGATGTATTTGTGGGTCATCACCTGATAGGCGTGGCCGTTGCGGGGCTGGGCGCCCATGGTCATCAGCACGACAGGTTTACGGGGAGCGGGAGGCTGGGGATTTGGCATAGGGCACCTTGATTATCCTTGGCGTTGAAGTCTCATCCTGCGCCTTGGGCAGGCCCTTGCAAACCGGCAGGGCAAGGGCATGCCTCAAGGCATGGTCATGGGATCCCGTGTCGGGCCGGGTGGCAGAATCGTTGGTCAGCCTGGGCAGCGACAGCCTGGATCCTCTCTTCAGTCTGCCAAGGCCGTTCAATATGTCAAACAAAATGATGCCAAGTTGTTAACGAATTTGTCTTGAACTGCTCTGAAGCGGCGATTTAACGGGGCTGTTGAGATGAGCCGTTATGGTTTGGGTAGCAAAATGGTGGATATATTAAACGCGCAGGGATGGCGGGGGATGTGGAGAGGAAAAGGCATCAAGATAAACACGCCTCCGCGAGGGGAGGCGTGTTTCGGGGATCACAGCAGGTCTTCGATCTCGCCGCGCAGATACTGGTACATCTCGCGATAGGCGACCGGCGGTTTGTTCAGCTCCCGCTCCTTGTTGGCGGAGCGGATCAGCTGGCGCAGCTTCTGGCGATCCAGCTCGTGGAACTGGGACATCAGCTCGTTGAGGGCGCTGTCACCTTCGGTGATCAGACGCTCGCGCCACTGCTCCAGCCGATGCAGGCGGGCATTCACGGTGGAGTGACGGTTCTTGATGATAGAGAGCGCTTCGGCAATCGGCTCGATATCGCGGCTGCGCATCAGGCGGCCGATGAACTGCAGATGGCGACGGAAGGACTCATCCTTCTTCGGCTTGAGTTTGCGACCCAGCTCGACAGCTTCTGCAAGCTCTTCATCCAACGGGATTTTTTCCAGCTCGCTGTGGCTGAGGGAGACGATCTCCTCCCCCATTTTCTGCAATGCTTCGGCATCGCGCTTGAGCTGGCTCTTGCTGGGGCCCCAGTCTTCGAACTCGTTGTCGTCTTGATATTGACTCATCGGTCTCTTGATTCCTGTCATTCACGTTTGGCTGATATGTTACCAGCTTCTCCCGCTGGGCGCAGGGGTCTGATATGCTTACCCCCTTTCCTTCTTTCATACAGATGTGAGTTATGGATCAGCAAGACCAAATCTGCCAGGATCAAGCCCATCTCGAGGCCGTGGTTGCCGAAGCCCTGGAGATAGCCAAAGGACTGGGCGCCTCGCTGGCCGAAGTCTCCATCAGCAAGCAGACCGGGTTGTCGGTGAACACTCGGGGTTGTGAACTGGAAAGCATTGAATTCAATAAGGATGGTGCTCTCGGTATCGCCGTCTATCGCGATGGTTGCAAGGGATCTTCCTCGACCACCGATCTGAGCAAACCCGCCATTCGTGCCGCCGTTGAAGCGGCCATCGAGATTGCCCGCCACACCTCGGCCGATGATTGCGCCGGTCTGGCGGACGCCGAGCTGCTGGCCTGGGATGCCCCCGATCTACAACTGTGCCACCAAATCGAACTGGATCCCCAGCGCGGCATCGAGCTGGCCATCGAGTGCGAACGGCTGGCGCTTGGTCGCGATGCCCGCATCAAGCACTCCGACGGTGCCGGTTTCTCCAGCCATCTCGGCATCAAGGTCTATGGCAACAGCCATGGCTTCGTCAAAGGTTATGCGGCGTCGCGCAACTCGCTGAGCTGTGTGCTGATCGGCGAGCAGGATGGCGATATGCAGCGTGATTACGGCTACTCCTCCAGCCGTACCCTCGACGGGTTGTGGAGCCCGCAGCGCATTGCCGACGAAGCCGTTGAGCGTACCGTCTCCCGCCTCGGCGCCCGCAAGATTTCTACCCGTCATGCGCCTGTGCTGTTCCACCCTGACACAGCCTCCGGTCTGTGGGGCCATCTGGTGATGGCCATCAGCGGTGGCAACCTCTATCGCAAGTCGAGCTTCCTGCTCGACAAATTGGGCAAGCAGATCCTGCCCGAGTGGCTCACCATTCAGGAGTTCCCCCACCTGCTTGGTGGGCTTGCCAGTACCCCGTTCGATGGGGAAGGGGTGCGTACCCGCGACATGGATATCATCCGTAACGGCGAGCTGATGAGCTGGCTGCTTACCTCCTACTCTGCGCGCAAGCTGGGGTTGACCACCACGGGTCACGCCGGTGGCATCCACAACTGGCAGGTCTCCAATACCGGCCAGGATTTTCAGGGCATGCTGAAAGAGATGGGCACCGGTCTGCTGGTGACCGAGCTGATGGGGCAGGGGGTCAATATCGTCAATGGCGACTACTCCCGCGGCGCTGCCGGTTTCTGGGTCGAGAATGGCGAAATAGCCTATCCGGTCGAGGAGATCACCATCGCCGGCAATCTGGCCGAGATGTTCAGCCATATCGTGGCGGTAGGTCGTGACGAGGATGAGCGCTCCAGTCTCAAGACCGGCTCGGTGCTGGTAGAGAATATGAAGCTGGCGGGCCACTGATCCCGGTTTCAACAGAACCGAAACCATGAAAAAGGCCCCCTCGCCAACGCGAGGGGGCCTTTTTATCGGCTAGCGATCAGTGGGCTATCAGCCCTTGATGCGCTCGATGCGGCCACCCAGACCCTGCAGCTTCTGCTCGATATCTTCGTAGCCACGGTCGATGTGATAGATACGGTCGACGATGGTGGAGCCTTCGGCCACGAAGCCGGCCAGCACCAGACTGGCGGAGGCGCGCAGATCGGTCGCCATCACCTGGGCACCCTTGAGCTGCTCGGTGTCACGGCAGATAGCCACATTGCCCTGCAGTTCGATGTCTGCACCCATACGTACCAGTTCGGGAACGTGCATGAAGCGGTTCTCGAAGATGGTCTCGGTGACCATGCCGGTGCCTTTGGCGACGGCGTTCAGCACAGTGAACTGTGCCTGCATGTCGGTCGGGAAGGCCGGGTAGGGGGCAGTCTTGATGGTGACCGGCTTGAGGGTGCGGCCAGTCATGTCGAGGGTGATCCAGTCTTCACCCTTCTCAATCAGGGCGCCAGCCTCTTCCAGCTTGACCAGTACCGCTTCCAGCAGGGTCGGGTCGGTCTTGCGGCAGGTGATCTTGCCGCCGGTGACCGCTGCGCCCACCAGGAAGGTACCGGTTTCGATGCGGTCAGGCTGCACGCTGTAGTTGCCGCCGTGCAGACGCTCGACACCGTCGATGGTCAGGGTGTCGGTGCCCGCGCCCTGGATCTTGGCACCCAGGGTATTGAGGAAGTTGGCCAGATCGACCACTTCCGGCTCGCGCGCGGCGTTTTCGATCACAGTGCGGCCATCAGCCAGGGTGGCGGCCATCATCAGGTTTTCGGTACCGGTCACGGAGACCATATCCATCAGGATGTGGGCGCCTTTCAGGCGGCCATCGACACGAGCCTTGATGTAGCCATCTTCGATGGTGATCTTGGCGCCCATCAGCTCCAGGCCGTGGACGTGCAGGTTGACCGGACGGGCACCGATGGCGCAGCCGCCGGGCAGGGAGACGTCAGCCGCGCCGAAACGGGCAGCCAGCGGGCCCAACGCCAGAATGGAGGCGCGCATGGTTTTCACCAGCTCGTAGGGAGCGACATGGTTGTTCACCGCACCTGTCAGCACGGTGACGTTGCCGTTGACCTTGGTGGTGGCGCCCAGCATCTCCAGCAGCTTGATGGTGGTGCCCACATCTTTCAGGCGCGGCACGTTGGAGAGGTGTACCTCTTCATCACAGAGCAGGGTCGCGAACAGGATCGGCAGCGCGGCGTTTTTGGCGCCGGAGATGGTCACTTCGCCGTTGAGAGTACAACGACCATCGATTTTGAATTTGTCCATTTTTACTTCGTTACCAAATCAGGAGGGCAATAGGAATTTACGTTCGCGTTTCCACTCGGCGTCGGTGAACGCCTTGATGGAGAGGGCGTGAATGGCGTTGCTGGCGATCTTGTCCATCAGCGGGGCATAGATGGCCTGCTGCTTCTTGACCCGGCTCATGCCGTCAAACATGTCACCGACGGCGATCACTTGGTAGTGACTACCGTCCCCTTTGACATGGACTTCGGACAATGGCAGAGCCTCAAGGAGTATCGCTTCAATTTCAGAGACTTGCATTATGCGTCCTCAGTTGTGAGCGGGGTTGACTGAAACAGCCCGGCCACCCCGTAGAGGTTGGCCAGGGTATAGAAATCACTGGAGGCGCCCACCAGTTGCGGTGTGGCGCCTCGCGCTAATACAGCTTTGGCCCATTTGACCAGCAGGGCCAGTCCGGCAGAGTCGAGGGTGGTGACGCCGCCGAGCTCAAGCTGGTCGTCCTGCCACCATTCGGCGCGGCGTTGCCACAGGTCATTGACCTGTGGCGCCTGCAGCTCACCGCTGAGGGTCATGGTTTGAGTACCAGCGGCTTGGCGTTGTGCTCGCGCAACTGGGCGATCACCGCATCGATGCCGTTCTGGCGGATCAAACCGCCGAGCTCGCTCTGCTTGGCGGAGAGCAGGCTGATCCCCTCGGCCACCATGTCGAAGGCTTTCCATTCGCCGGTCTTGTTGTTCTTGCGCAGCTTGAACTCGAGGAAGATGTCCGGCTTGCCGGCCTCTTTCACGCTGACGTTGACGGCGGTGATATTGCCGCTGGGAGCTTTGCCCGGCTCGACCTTGACGGTCTGCTTGTCAAAATGGGCCAGCGCATCGGCGTAGGAGCTCACCATGTACTCGGTAAACACCTCGACGAAGGCATTGCGCTGCGCTTCGGTGGTTTCTTTAATCTGGTTGCCAAGCACCTTGTAGGCGGCGAAGCGGTTGTCCACATAGGGCAGCAGCTCTTCGCGGATGATCACCCGCAGGTGATCCGGATTGCTTTTCACCTGGGCTTGATCGGCTTTCAGGCGGGCAAAGGTCTGCTTGGCAGCCTGATCCACCAGCGCGTTGGGGTCGGTGGCATCGACTGCGGCCTGGGCAGACAGTGAAAAGAGCATGCTGGTCATCAGGCCCAGCAGCAGGGCGATTTTCTTGAACATGGTTACTCCTTCTTGCTGTCTGATTTGCTGTCGGAGGATTGGCTGTAGAGGAACTTGCCAATCAGATCTTCCAGTACGATGGCGGATTTGGTGTCTTCAATCAGGTCGCCATCCTTGAGCATCTCGGTGCCCATCTCCTCATCGCTGAAGCCGGGGGCCAGACCGATGTACTGCTCGCCGAGCAGACCGGAGGTGAGGATGGAGAGAGAGCTGGTATCGGCAAACTGGCCAGCGCTCTTTTGCATCATCAGGGTCACTTCGGGCACCTGGGTTTTCGGGTCCAGTACGATGTCGCTGACCCGACCGACCACCACGCCGCCGACCTTGACCGGCGAACGGACTTTCAGGCCGCCGATATTATCGAAATGCGCGCGCAGGGTATAGGTTTCTCCTTCCGGTTTGAAGCTCAAACCGGCCACTTGCAGGGCCAGTGCCAGAATGGCACCGATGCCAGCCAGCATGAAGGTGCCGACCAGGAATTCTACTTTGCTGAACTTCATCTTTACCTTATCCAAACATGACTGCAGTGAGTATAAAATCCAGGCCGAGCACGGCGAGGGATGAGTGGACCACGGTACGGGTCGTGGCCTGACTGATCCCGGCCGAGGTCGGCTTGGCATCATAGCCGTTAAAGAGCGCAATCCAGGTGACCACCAGGGCAAAAATCAGGCTCTTGATGGCGCCCTGCATGATATCTTCATGCCAGTCGACGGAGGCCTGCATGGCAGACCAGAAGCCCCCTTCGTCCACGCCGAGCCAGTCCACGCCAACCAGCTTGCCGCCGAAGATGCCGATCAGGCTGAACATAAAGGCCAGCAATGGCATGCTGATGACGCCAGCCCAGAAGCGGGGGGCGACCACCCGGCGCAGCGGGTCGACCGCCATCATCTCGAGGCTTGAAAGCTGCTCGGTGGCCTTCATCAGGCCAATTTCAGCGGTCAGGGCCGAACCGGCTCGGCCGGCAAACAGCAGTGCCGTGACCACAGGACCCAGCTCCCGCAGCAGGGAGAGGGAGACCAGCGGTCCCAGACTCTGCTCGGCGCCGAAATCCTTCAATACGTTGTAACCCTGCAGCGAGAGCACCATGCCGATGAACAGGCCTGAGACCAGAATGATGGCCACCGACTGTACGCCCACCACATACAACTGTTGGACAAGCAGCGGGAAGTGCTTGCGCGGTTCGGGTTTGCCCGCCAGCGCATGGAACAACATGATGGTGGCGCGACCGACGGAGCTGATAAACCGCACTCCGACCCGCCCCAGCTTGCTTATTTGACTTATCAACATCAGAGATCCTGTAGCAGATCGCCTGCCGGAAAATGAAACGGAACAGGACCATCGGGCAATCCTTTGAGGAACTGCTCGACTTCGGGATTGTGCTCCTCGCGCAGCTGATCCGGCGTACCGTGTGCCACCACCTTGCGATTGGCAATGATGTAGGCGTAATCGGCGATGCTCAGCACCTCTTTCACATCGTGGGTGACGATGACTGAGGTGATACCGAGGGCATCATTCAGCTCCTTGATCAGCTTGACCAGCACCGCCATGGTGATGGGGTCCTGCCCGACGAACGGCTCGTCATACATGATGAGGTCGGGGTCAAGGGCGATGGCTCGAGCCAGCGCCGCCCGGCGCGCCATGCCGCCGGAGAGCTCGGAGGGCATCAGTTTCGCCGCGCCGCGCAAGCCCACCGCCTGCAGCTTCATCATGACGATGGTGTGGATCAGCTCCTCCGGCAGGCCGGAGTGCTCCCGCAGCGGGAAGGCCACGTTGTCGTAGACCGTCA
>NZ_CAWNZT010000372.1:0-1119 GCF_963878965.1 Aeromonas sp. HMWF015
TTCCTAGAAAGGATTACACATCCATTCGATATTCATATACAAAACGTATTGAGAGTATACTTGATGAGATAATAAAAACCTATCAAACAGTTGTTAATCCAAATATTGTTGTCAATGAAATAGATATGTCAACAATTATAGATGCAGACATGCGTAATGTGTTTGCTCAACATTTATATGACTTTGATGGTATTTATAACTCATCTGGTTTTGAATATGCAGGTTTGGAAAAAGTTCGAGTTAGTCGAATTAAAGTTGAAAGTGACATATATAGTGAATCAGAAGATAACATCTTTGATGATGATGAACTAGGTGACAATAGTGGCGTTGAATATGGTCTTAATGACGATACGCAAAAAGATGATGAGGAAAACCTAACATTTAATATAAATAATGCTGCATATGATGGACAATCACTTGTAAATACAAAACAGATAACTGAGTTATGTAAAGAGGGTTTTTATCGTAGTAGTATCCGATGGAAGTCAAAAGCAACATTTCTGAAAAATAATCCAATAATTGTATTTGAACTTGGTTTTGATGAAAAGTACTTAGCAAAAAACCTGAAATTTAAGGTTATGTATAAAGAAATGCCTGATGGTGTTAAGGAGAAGCTAGAACAGTCAGATTTTGATAAAATAATATCTAAGTTGGAAGAGAAAATATTCCTCATAAATGATTTTATTATTGAGTCACTAGGAAAAAAAGATTTAGCTTTAGAAATGAAAAAAGAGCTTGATATGGACAGGCAGGAGGCTAGTTGATGATCAAGGTTAAGCTTTATAGTGTAGATATTCCTATATCTAGAGGGGATATTGAAGAGCGCTTATTTCAGAAGCGATACTCTGATGAAAAGGGGTTTGGATTTGAAGTTATTAAAAATGATTCTGAATTTGTTGTTCAGTTCATTGAAAGAACTATATGTAAGCAAGAGTTCGAACTTCCTGATGGTGAAGTGTCTGAAATTGAAACCGTTGCTTATTTAAAAGTAACGTTTGGTCTTAGATTTGATAGTAAATATGCATTATACGTGATCAATCCTTCGCGTAGTATGAAGTATCCTTTTGAAATGATAAGAGCATTATTTGGTTATGAGAGTGGATTAAGGCCTATTGAACT
>NZ_CAWNZT010000373.1:0-1264 GCF_963878965.1 Aeromonas sp. HMWF015
TAATAGCCGGAACCCACTCCGTTTTAAGACTTCTGAACAATCGCTCCATCGGGGCATTATCCCAGCAGTTGCCACGCCGACTCATGCTCTGGGTCATGCGATAGCGCCACAGTCGTTGCCGAAATGCCCTACTGCCATATTGGCTGCCCTGGTCAGAGTGAAACAGCACACCAGATGGGCAACCACGCTGCTGATAGGCCATCGCCAGTGCTTTGATTGCCAATTCTGCATCAGGTTTATCAGAGATCGCCCAGCCCACGACCCGCCGGGTGTGCAGGTCAAGAACCGCTGCCAGGTAATGCCAGCGACCACCGGCCCAGACGTAGGTGATATCGCCACACCACACCTGATTGGGTTGCTGGACATCAAATTCGCGGGCCAGCAGATTGGGGATATCCGGTCGCTCAGACTGGGCGACCTGATAACGATGAGCGCCCGGCTGTTTGGATACCAGCCCGACTTCCTTCATCAGGTTACGTACTTTGAATCGACCAATCTGATACCCCAACTCTCGCATCATCGACATCAAGGCGCGGCTGCCTGCAGAGCTCCTGCTCTCTTTGAACAACCGGCGCAACTCACTGCGTTGCTGTATCCGCTCACGGTTAATCGCCCGTCTGCGGGCCAGATAGTCGTAAAAGCAGGATGTTGGAACATCGAAAGCGCAGCAGACCAAGGTGATGGGGGCTTGCTCCCTTAATCGGTCTATCAGCGCGTACGTGTGAACTCGTCCGCCATCAAGAGAGCAGTTGTAGATTCAATTGATCAACGCAACAACCATGTGAAAACATGCAGTTGCGGAGGATTGTTGAATGAAGCGAACATTTACAGCAAAGGAAAAAGCGTTTGTTTTTGAGCTGTGGAAGCGCGGAACCGGCTTCAGTGAGATAGCGAAAATCCTGGATTCGAAACCCGGCACAATTTTCACCATGTTGAGGGACACAGGGGCATAAAGCCTAACGAGCGTCGCCGTACTGTGGCTCACCTGACACTATCTGAACGCGAGGAAATTCGTGCCGGTTTATCTGCGAGAATGAGTATCCGTGCAATTGCGCACGCCCTTAACCGTTCTCCATCAACAATATCCCGGGAGGTTCAACGCAACCGTGGCAGACGCTATTACAAAGCTGTCGATGCGAACAATCGCGCTAGCCGCATGGCTAAAAGACCCAAGGCATGCCTTCTGGAGCGGAATTCGCAACTGCGAAAACTGGTGCTGGAAAGCTCGAGTTGAAATGGTCTCCAGAGCAGATATCGGGGTGGC